>CAZOAS010000065.1:0-8803 GCA_964577745.1 uncultured Fervidobacterium sp. | reverse complement strand
TTTGCATATTCTTCAAGTAACTCTATCCTGTTGACGATGCTGTCAAGGTCTGCTTCAGCAAAAATCATTAAACCGAAGAGAACAACCGCAAGAAGAATCCCCAGTTTTCTCATAACGTTCCCTCCCTTTTTGAAAAGTGTGATCAACACTTTTTTTGATGAAACTACCGCAATGTAATTATACACCTAAAAAACCTTTAAAAAAAATCCCTATTTTAGCCTTCGTTTAGTATTATACCACTTTCCAACCGTATTTTGCAAATATTTTTTTGTTTTTCCAGAGAATGCAAAACTTTTCAAGTTTCGTATAATATTGCTTGAATCAAGTAAATACGCTATTTTGCTCACCAAATCTTGGTTTGCTTGACAATTTCCACTTTTTATTATATCATTATCATGCCCTTGCTCAGTTGTGGGCACAGTCCCCTACTTGGCAAGTGGACAACTTCGATGGAGGTGCAAAAGATGAACAAGGAAGATATCATCAAGGAATTTCAGATCCATGACACTGACACTGGTAGTACAGCTGTTCAAATCGCACTTTTGACAGCACGCATAAGACACTTAACAGAACACCTTAAGAACCATCCAAAAGATTTCCATTCAAGACGCGGTCTCATGAAAATGGTAGGAAGAAGAAGAAAGATGTTGAAGTACCTCATGAAGAAAGACCCAGAACTTTACAAACAACTCCTTGAAAAACTTTCTTTAAGAAAATAAGATTTGAAAATAAGGATTAATCGAACATTCAAAGGGCGGTCCAACCGCCCTTTGATTTTGACAGTGAGCGGTGAACAGTGAACGATTGACAGTAAGCAGTGAACAGTTGTCAGTTATCAGTGAACAGTGAACAGTAATCGGTGGACAGTGAATAGTCAATAATGTGAACAAAATTACCATTAATACATTGACAAATGTACACCGTTTGCAGGTTTCATTTTTAACTGTTAACTGTTAACTGATCACAGTTCATCGATCACTGACAACTGACAACTGTTCACCGCTCACCGACAACCGATTACCGAAAAACAGAGGTGATGACATGCCCGAAGTTAACTTGCACAAACTTGAAGCATACGATTATTATCTTCCAGAAGAATTGATTGCACAGTCTCCAGTTGAACCAAGAGACAACTCACGATTGATGTTGTTGAATAAAAAAACAGGAGATATACAGCACAAAATATTCAAAGATATAGCAACATATATCAATTATGGAGATTTACTGGTTTTCAACACAACAAAAGTCATTCCTGCACGTTTACTTGGTAAAAAATCAACGGGTGCTAATGTCGAATTGTTGTTACTTGAAAAAGTTGGAATCGGACAGTGGAAATGTCTTGTTAAACCGGGAAAGGCTGTCAAAGAAGGTACAGAGATAATCTTCACAAAAGATAAAGAACAACTTAGTGCAATATGTTTAGCACGAGCTGAAGAAGGTACAAGGATAGTTGAGTTCTCAGAAAAGGAAGATAACGTAATATTTTTATTTGGAAACGTTCCACTACCACATTATATAAAAAATGAACAAGTGAATTTTGATAGATATCAAACCGTATATGCAAAATATGAAGGAAGTGTTGCAGCACCGACGGCAGGTTTACATTTCACAGAAAGTCTTTTAAACACACTAAAATCTAACGGAGTAAAATTCGCCGAAGTTATTCTTCATGTTGGTATCGGTACGTTCAGGCCTGTGAAAGTCGAAGATATAAGACAACATAAAATGCATGAAGAATATTACGTTGTTCCGGAAGAAACTATAAGAATTATCAGAGAAACGAAAAAAGAAGGTAACCGTGTTATCGCAGTTGGAACAACAACAGTTAGAACGCTTGAAACAATAGCAAGACTTCGGGAAGCTAATTCTTATTCTGGAAAAACTGATATTTTTATATATCCTCCTTTCGATTTTAAAATCGTTGATGCATTAATTACCAATTTTCACTTACCAAAATCTTCTTTGATAATGCTTGTTAGTGCGTTCGCTGGATACGAGTTAACAATGAAAGCTTACAATATAGCCGTTCAAGAAAGGTATAGATTTTTCTCTTTTGGTGACGCTATGTTTATTTTCTAAGTTAACATTATTAACATTCGCAATCTTAACAGTCATATACACGGGAATTATAGTATAATCTAATAGATTTAACCATCTACTGATTCCGGACTCCGGATTCCGGACTCCATACGGAGGTACCACATGAGAATTCTCGGTATTGATCCAGGATATGGTATTGTAGGATATGGTGTTGTCGAGAAGAAAGGTAATAAAATTTCGTATGTAACTCACGGCGCGATAACTACAGAAAAAGAAGAGAATTTTGAAGATAGATTGGATTTCATATACAACCAAGTTAGAACAATTATAGATACACACTCTCCTGAACTTGTTGCAATCGAAAGCTTGTATTTTTATAAAAACGTCAAAACCGCTATTTATGTTGGTGAAGCTCGTGGAGTTATCTTACTTGCCATAAAACATTCAAAAATTCCGTTTGTGGAATTCACACCTCATCAAGTTAAACTTACAGTCACCGGCTATGGACATGCCGAAAAGACACAGATACAGAAAATTATGAAAATCCTTCTTAAGCTTGACGAATTACCAAAACCAGACGATGCTGCAGATGCGCTTGCAATTGCATGGTGCGCAGCAGTCAGTAAAGTATCGAGTAGCAAGTAACAGTAAAGATATCTTTTTATTTTTTCCTTCCCGCAACTTGTAACTCGTAACTCATTCGAGGTGATTTTATGATTCACGTGTTCGAAACAGATAAAGATTTGAAAAAGATTGCTAATAGGCTTGGGATAAATGGTATAGATGGTACGTTAAAAAAGGTTATATACGACAGAAAACGCGAAGCCATTACCTTTGTTGTTGATAAATTCAAAGGTGATGTTGAGTTTTTCAAAAATTCGCTTAGTGAATTCGTAGGGGCACATATAGATGTTGTTGTTGAGTCGAATCTGGCAATTTCAAAGGAAGAAAATCTTGAAAAGTTTGTTTATGAACAACTCAATGGTTCTGGTAAATACATTGAAAAGATAGAAATAAACGATAAAACGTTAAAAATTTATGCTCTTGGAGAATTTGCAAGAGATCACGTTCTGAGAAAATTAAAAAAGGTAAAATCGAATTTACCATTCCAAGATTATATTGTCGAAGTTGTACAAGTTGCCCAGGTACAAAACGTGAAAAGCGTAGAAGTTCCTAAACCACAGGAGAACCCAAAGGTTGAAATTTCAAAAGCTAAGGCTGAAGATATTGAAGAAAAGTCGCAAAATAGTGAAGATCTTGATTTGAATTCAATGCTTCAAAGTATTTATTCACCTTCAACTCTTACAACAAACTCCAAAAAAAGAATAAAAATGTACGGTAAGGTCTTCAAAATAGATAAGCCGAATAACGAAGTTATAAACGTATACATCACCGATAAAAAAGATTCTTTTATACTCAAAGCTTTCAATTCAAAAGTACAACTTGTAGAAGAAAAAGTTGTTGAAGGTAATTGGTATATCTTTACAGGTTCAATTCTGACAGACAAAAACGGAATTACTTTTTTGAAAATAGAAAATCTCACTGAAATTCCATCACTTGATAGAATCGACAACGCTTCTGAAAAGCGTATTGAATTGCATGCACATACGAAGATGAGCGATCTAGATAGCGTTATGGATGTTTCAGAGTATGTTAAAACAGCCAAAAAATGGGGCTGGGAAGCCATCGCTGTGACTGACCACGGTAATGTTCAAAGTATCCCAGAATTCTATGACTTGGCAAAAGCTTCTGGTATAAAACCAATCTTTGGTGCAGAACTTTACCTTGCAAATGATCCAAAGAAAATCATGATTAACGAAATAGAAGGCAATATCGATGAGGCAACTTATGTCGTCTTAGACCTTGAAACAACGGGTTTGAATCCCAGAAGCGATGAAATCATGGAAATAGGTGCTGTGAAAACTCATCAAGGAAAGATAATAGATGAATTTCACACATTTGTTAAACCTTCAAAACTCAATCAAAAAAGCCTTGAAATCACAGGTATTACCTCTGAAATGCTCGAAAATGCACCGGATATATCACAGGTAATCGACAAACTTTCTGAATTTCTCAAAGATTGTGTTCTCGTTGCTCACAACGCTGATTTTGACGTATCCTTCTTGAAAAATACATTCACAAAACATGGAATGGAATTCAATCCTCCGTATATAGATACACTCAGGTTATCTCAAGCTTTACTCAGAAACAAACTCAAATCATTCTCTTTGGATAAACTTGTTAATCATTTTGATTTGGGTTCATTCCAACACCACCGTGCATTAGATGATGCGAGAATCACAGTACACGTATTTTGGAAACTTGTCGAACTTGCGAAGAAAAAATCAATTACAACCTTTGAGAAACTCAACAAACTTGTTGAGAATATAGATCCTTTGACGAAACACCCACAACATATCACGGTACTTGTCCAGAACAGAGCAGGCTTGAAGAATCTGTACAAACTCATATCAAAATCACATACCGAAACATTTTTTGTCGTACCACAAGTGTTGAAATCTGAACTGGAAAAGCACAGGGAAGGTTTACTGTTAGGTACGGGCTGTGCAAATTCTGAGATATTTGAATTGGCACTTCAGAAAGACAGAGGTGCTCTTACTGAAGCGATAAAATTCTACGATTACGTTGAGATAATGCCACTTGATACGATATCGTCTGAAGAATTTACACTCCAAGAAGCGAAGGAGGCTTACAAACTTTTATACGAAGTCGGGAAAGAATTGAATATCCCAGTTGTTATGGTATCAAACGCACATTTCATAGACCCAGAAGATATAAAAGCAAGAAAAGTACTCCTTGCCCCGCAAAGTAACATACAGGATGCGGAAGCAAATTATTACCTCAGAACAACTGATGAGATGTTGAAAGCAGCGTTCGAAATATTCGAAGATGAAAATATAGCAAAAGAAATCGTGATAAATAATCCAAAAAGGCTTGTTCAGAATATCGAAATCATACAACCACTTGAGAAAAAATTGCATCCACCAAAAATCGAAGGTGCGGATGAAAAACTCAGAACGATGGCGTACGAAAGAGCCTACCAACTGTACGGAAATCCATTACCAGAACTTGTGCAAAAACGTGTTGAGAGAGAACTAAACAGTATCATAGGTCACGGATACGCAGTGTTGTACATGATAGCACATTTGATAGTCAAAAAAGCTGGCGAAGATGGATACGTTGTAGGTTCACGTGGTTCCGTTGGTTCTTCCTTAGTTGCACATCTTGTTGGAATAACAGAGGTTAATCCACTACCAGCACATTACAGATGCCCTGATTGTAAATATTTTGAATTGCACGAAGAGGTTGGTTCAGGGTACGACTTACCAGATAAACGTTGTCCAAAATGTGGTGCCAAACTTGAAAAAGTTGGTCAAGATATACCATTTGAAGTGTTCATGGGTTTTGAAGGTGATAAGGTACCTGATATAGATTTAAACTTCTCTGGGGAATACCAAGAACGTGCGCATAAATTCATAGAAGAACTCTTTGGAAAATCGAAAGTTTTTCGTGCAGGAACGATAAGTACAATTGCAGATAGAAGTGCGATTGGTTATGTGAAATCTTACATGGAAGATAAAAATGGGAATATAATCAATCCACTCAACCCTGCAGAGCAAGAACGACTTGCTATGTATGTGACTGGTGTGAAAAGAACAACAGGTCAACATCCTGGTGGACTAATGATTGTACCAAACGATTACGATATACACGACTTTACACCGTACCAACACCCTGCTAACGATAAGAAATCAGGGGTGTATACAACACACTTTGCGTACGAATCTATCCACGATGATTTAGTTAAACTCGATGCACTTGGTCATGATGACCCGACAATGATAAGACTACTCTACGAATACAGTGGCGTTGACCCGATGACAATACCTATGGATGATAAGAAAACCATGAGCATATTCTCATCGTTGAAAGCGCTTAATATTGACCCAGAGGAACTTGGCACAGATGTTGGAACGATAGGTATACCAGAATTCGGTACTGATTTCGTTATGGGCATGCTTAGAGATACTAGACCAAAAACATTTGCAGAACTTGTTAGAATATCTGGTCTTTCACATGGAACAGATGTGTGGCTTGGTAATGCACAAACACTTATAAACAAAAAAATAGCAACACTGTCAGATGTTATCTCATGCCGTGATGATATAATGATTTATCTGATACACAAAGGTGTACCACCATCAAATGCATTTAAAATAATGGAAAACGTACGAAAAGGTAAAGGGTTGAAAGATGAAGAAGTAAAGCTCATGAAAGAACACAACGTACCTGAATGGTTCATAGAATCGTGTCAAAAGATAAAATACCTTTTCCCAAAAGCGCACGCAGTAGCGTACGTAAGTATGGCGTTTAGGATTGCTTATTTCAAAGTTCATTATCCTCTTGCATTCTATGCAGCGTACTTCTCAACCAAAGGTGATGAATTCGATGCTGAATTCATACTGAAAGGTAAAGAGGCGATTAAGCGAAGACTTGCAGAACTTTCAAACAACATGAAAAAAGATGTCAAAGAAAAGAACGAAGAAAAAGTCTTACAAGCTGCACTTGAAATGATACTCAGAGGATACGGATTCAAAAGACCTGATCTTAAAAAAAGTGATGCTAAAAGATTTATAATAGATGGAAAAGATTTGCTTATACCTTTCAACAAAATACATGGTATAGGCGACAACGTTGCAATATCCATAGTTGAAAAGAGAAATGAAAAACCTTACACATCAATAGAAGATTTGATGACACGTGCAAGGGTTACAAAAGCACAAGTTGAAGTATTAAAGCGCATAGGTGTACTCGAAGGATTACCTGAAACGGATCAAACGTTGCTGTTCAGCTGATGAATTTCGAAAATGCAAATAAATAATTGTTGCATAAATTGTCGATTCTATGGTATAATATCCAAGCAAAGCTTAGCTAAAAATCAAAACTTTTGGAGGTGCTTTTATGCTGGCTACTATCTTGATTATTGTACACACCATCATTGCGGCAGGACTTATCTGGATGGTACTCCAAGAAATGAGTAAATTCGCAGAACTTGGTGGAGCATTTGGAAGCGGAGCAGCTTATACAATGTTTGGCAGAAAGAAAGGACTTGACACATCTGGAAAAATAACCGTTGCACTTGCAGTTGCTTTCTTTGCAATGTGCTTTTTGACTTCGTGGATATTATCAAAGTGAACGGTGAACAGTGAGCAGTTAACGGTGAACAGTGGAAGATAATTTTTAGTTCACCGTTTTCCGACGATGACCACAGTTCGCTGACCGCTGACAACTGATAAACTATTCAACGGAGGTATCCAAATGCAATTGACTCCAGAAAAACAAATTGAAATTTTAAAGAGAAATTGCGTTGATTTAATTTCGGAAGAAGAATTACTTGAAAGATTAAAAGAAGGCAGGCCTCTAAGGGTCAAACTTGGTGTTGACCCTTCGAGGCCTGATTTACATTTAGGACACGCCGTTGTTTTGAGAAAACTAAAACAATTTCAAGATCTTGGGCATCATATCATACTTATCATTGGTGACTTCACAGCCATGATAGGTGACCCCTCTGGAAGAAGCGCAACACGTCCAATGCTTTCAAGAGAAGAAGTAATCGAAAACGCAAAAAGTTATGCACATCAAGCCTTTATGATTCTTGACAAAGACAAAACAGAAATCAGATACAATAACGAATGGCTTGGTGCAATGACTTTTGCAGATGTTGTAAAACTTGCAGGTAAATACACAGTTGCAAGAATGCTTGAAAGAGAAGACTTTGCCAAAAGATATCAAGAAGGTACACCTATCAGTGTTGCTGAATTTTTGTACCCACTTGCCCAAGCGTACGATTCAGTTGCTATCCAAGCCGATGTTGAACTTGGTGGAACGGATCAGTTATTTAATTTAATGGTTGGAAGAAAAATTCAAGAAGAACACGGTTTAAAACCACAGATAGTCATGACAATGCCAATAATCGAAGGAACCGATGGAAAACTCAAGATGAGTAAAAGTTACAACAACTACATCGGTTTCACAGACGAACCAAAAGACATGTACGGAAAAGTCATGTCTATTCCGGATGAATTAATAGTAAAATACGCAAGATTACTAACAGACACCGACGAACAGGTACTTACAGAGATGGAAAAGAAAATAAACGAAAAATCAGTTAATCCAAGAGATTACAAAATGTGGCTTGCAAAAGAGCTTGTTAAACAATTCCACGGGGAAGAAAAAGCGAAAGAAGCCGAAGAATACTTCGTTACAGTATTCCAAAAAAAAGAAATTCCCGATGAAATGCCTGAAAAACAAATCGAAAAAGGCAATTACAACATTGTAGATCTACTTGATAAACTCGGTGTGGGAACAAGAAGCGAAATCAAAAGACTAATAACTCAAGGTGGGGTTTATTTTGATAACAACCGAATAGACAATTTCAAAACCGTTGTGGAAATAAATTTAGAACACATACTAAGAATCGGAAAGCGTCAATTCATAAAGATTTTGGGAATTTAGTGTTAGTTCTCACGAAAAAGTACTGGGAACAAAGCATCTAAATTTTTGATTTTTTCTAATTTTATGGTATAATAGTCTTGCATGTTTTATCTTTATGTGAATAAAAATTGATTAAAAAGGGGGTAAGAACTATGAAAAAGCTTTTAGTGATGCTAAGCATCATACTTTTTGTTGTTACATCTATGGCGGCTTTTAGAGATATTCCAAAAGGTCACTGGGCAGAAAG
>CAZOAS010000064.1:0-8830 GCA_964577745.1 uncultured Fervidobacterium sp. | reverse complement strand
TTAAACATACTCAAAAAGGTATCTCCAAATTCCCATAATGGAATAGGAGTAGGGGTTTTGACCAGCCCAGTGCGGTTAAGGTTAGTAAGCTAACATACCGCACGAAGAATCCTCGCATTTCAATGCGGGGAGGAGGTCAATTTAACTGTACACAGCTTTACCGCTGTCAAAGTGTGCTTGATTTCTGTCGCTTCATTCCAGGATTCAAACTTCTATCAAATTCCAAACGCACTCAAAGATGCAAACCAGTTCATCAACTTGCTGTCTAAACTTGAGTCCATAAACCAAAGTGATATCTTGTACCTGGAAAATCCTAAATTACCCAAATTATCTTCCACTCTCACCAAATTATTCTCAGAAGCTCAACAAAACGATACAATATTTCTTTACTTCTTCGGTCACGGATTTGCTGAAGGTGGAAACATATACCTCCCCATGTCCGATTCAAAGTCACTGTTAAAAAAGGAGGGTTGACTATGAAAAAAGTACTCTGGATTTTGGTGTTTGTGATTTTTTTATCTCTTTTTACGGAAGGTACAACATTTGCGGCGAAGAAAAAAGAGGTTGTTAACATCAAAGCTATATACGAACTCGACAACTGGATAGGTGCAAATTATGAACTGTTCTTGAAAGAATACAAACTAAAGATGCCCAAGAAAATCAATTTAAACTTTGCAAGTTCAACTTCTGAATTCTTTACACTCGCAAATGTAAAAGTAGACCTTGGAGCTATCACAATTCAAGGAGTTATAGTGATATCTGGTGACAAAGTGACACCTAACAACAGAGTGGCTATTTTAAAAGAGCTTATCAGAGTTACCTTAGAAGATAACAAGAAAGGAAAAGATGCCGATAAAATTATAAACGATTTCTTCAAAAAGTACGGAATTAAGTAATCAAAAAGAATGAAAACAAAGAACACCCGTCAATCGGGTGTTCTTTGTTTAAAGTTAAATATCAATCTGTCCAAAATACCCTATTTCGTCCAAATTCCTTAGCCTTGTATAACCTTTTATCGGCAAGTCCTAATAAATTCGTTAAATTTGATTCTTCGCTTACAGAAGCAATGCCTATACTTACCGTTACTCCAAAATCGAATTTTTTACTTAAAACGTTTTGGACTTTTGTTCTTAAATCTTCACATAATAAGACCATCTTATCTTTCTGAATAGTTCCAACACCGATAAACTCTTCCCCACCAAACCTACCAACGGTAATTTGATTTGCCTTTCCAAATTCTTGCAACAATGACGCAAGAGCCCTCAAAACGTCATCACCAACGGTATGACCGTAAGTATCATTAATTTTCTTAAAGTGGTCTATATCGATTAGGAATACGCTGAATATATCGTTTCTTTGTAAATAATTTTCCACCAAGTTTTCAAGATACCTTCCCATGTACCATCTATTGTAAAGTAACGTCAGTGGATCTTTATTCGCTCTCTCTTTGTACAACAAAGCTTTAATTTTTCCAAGAAAAAGTTCATCGATAAAATTCACGTAAGAGTTTAAAGCCTCAGAGTTATCGTTCATCCTAAATGCTCTACTCTTCACAAACCAGGTAAAACTTGAAAGGTTGTCTATTTCGTGAAAAATCTTAACAGTAAATGGATTGAATGATACGATAGTGCCTTCACCTGGAACATCGTCAATCGTTGAAATAGTGATATCTGTACCAGATTTTCTATCTTCTAAGTTAACATAGATATCAGAAGCATTGAACATTTCAGCCAATGTCGAAGCAACGAAATTAACCGCTAAATTGAGAGAAATGTCAGAAGGTAAATCTTTAAACTTTGCAACAACAGAATTTATCTTGTCTGAAATATTTTCTGCAAATTCAAATTCTAAATCTGCGATTTCGTTTTCTAAAATCTTCTCTCTTACATCACCAAACTTGGAGTAGATATTCTTTTCAGCCTTCTTAAGATAGATTGTTGAAAGTGATATCGACAGAGATGTTGTCTTTTCTTCGAGAAGCTTTATGATATCCAAAATGTTCTTCAGTTTCTCAAATGCGAATTTTTCTGTTATTATGAATACAATATCCTTCATCCAAAAACTCACATCTTTCAGATTCTCACGCAAATAGCTTTGTATAATTTCATAGAGTTGGTCAAGCTTCTCTGACAGTCCAGGGGATGAACAAAATTCAGATGCATCTAATATAGCTCTTACAATTTCAAGATCCCCATGATTTGGCTTGATAAACTCAAAATATCTGTACAAGTTATCTTTGTTATCTTTCTGATTTGCAAGGAAATTAACGTACTTTTCGAAAAATTTCTTTGCTTTTTCGAAGTTTCCATTGTACAAAAGTAAAATTACATAAGAAAATAACATATCACTTGTTACATATACGGAAGTATCGATGTTTTTGAACATCTTCTTTTCAAAAATTCCCTCGTAAAACTCTTGAGCATTATCAAAATCACCGGTGTAAATCCAGTGTAATGATTTTAACCATTCAACTTCGACATACATTCCGATATCAAAGTTAATAGTCAGTAAGTTATTCTCAATATTAGACAATTCCCTTTCGAATTCTTCGAGTTTGCCTAAAATCAAGAGTCTTTTCAAAAGAAAGATAGAAGAAGTAAGCGCTTTTGACTGAAATCCAATTTCGTTGGCAATTTGAATAGCCTTTCTAAGGAAAGTTGTAGAAAACGCTGGATTTTCTTCCAACAATCCTAAGAGGGTGTATACATCTATCAAAAGATACTTAAGATTAAACTTTTGAGAGATATTCAGCGCATCTTTCAGATATTCAATAGCTTTACTTTTATCGTACTTTCCAGCGATAACCGCTCCAATCTTCAAGGTTTCAACTTTAACTAAAGCTGTCAGAGGAGAGTTAACTTTAAAACTTCTTACGACATTGTCCACGTCGTTTAGAGAAATATCGTCATTACTTAATCTCAACCACAAATTTAAAGCACATGCCACTGTACGTTCAAAAAATCTTCCGTTGAGTGATTTTTCAACAACTTTAGACAATTTATCGTGATTATTGGTCTTAAAATAAGCGATCATCTTCAACAAATTTGAGGATAGATTATCACTATGTTTTGCCAAATCTTTTGTGTATTCATTAGTCAAATAAGAAAATTTCACGCGTAAACTTTCCAATGCATAGCTTTTCCTTCCGATTTTCTTTAGCAATCTTTCGGATTTATTAATCAATTCGGCTATTCTCGTTGGAGAAAACACGTAATTGTACATGTTCCATCTGATAACTTTAAGGTATATCAAAAGAGCTTTCGAAAAATCACCACTTTTTTCAAAATGAGATGCGCTCTTAAAAAAGGCTAAATTATACGGGTTCAACTCATTTTCGTACTTAGATGCCAATTTTCTATGTAGAGAAACTCTCTCTTTCCGTGGTAAACTCGAGTAAATTTTCTTTCTTTGTTTTGGTTCAAAGAAGAAATTTTTCCCCAAAGATTTCAGTAATCCTATCTGGTTTAACTTCTGCAAGTTCTCCTCAACATCTGCACCTATAACCTCTGATAACTTCACTACATCGTCGATTGTAAAAGATTCACCCAGAATGGAAATATATTTATCTATTTTGGATAATTCTGTCTTAAACCAATTATTATTTTTTTCAACATTGTCAGGTGAAATTTTAAAAGTAATAGAAGGATTTTTCGATTTGTTAGTTAACACAACAACTTTTGTTTTAGGTAAGCTTGCACGTACTGTAGATATGAGCTTTCTTATAAGATGGTCTGATTTATCATAGTCTGTGATTTCAAAGATGACTCTATCTTTATCTTTGAGAGATTCAACAAGGTTTGAAACTGCCAATTCAAATTTACAATTGGAATAAACACATTCGGCAAACATTTGGTAGGTTTCATCATCGATGTAATCTTTAAACTTAACCAGTATCTCCCTGGCGAGGTTTGTTATGTCGTTACCAAGCCTTATGAACATGTCCGACTTTAAATTCTTAGAAAGGTAAAACAGGTTATATTTGTAGGTTAATTTTTCAATAGTGGAAATTTCGATGACAGAAAATTCTTCGTTGATTTCGTTTAAATAGTTAAGGACTTTGCTTTGAATGTCAAGATCTATAAAGTTTTGAATTCTCTTTTCCACGAATTCATCCCTTACATGTGCGTCTGGATTAGTCAACGCTCTTACAACATCTTTGTACAATCCTGCTTTATCTATTTTTTCTATAACCCTACCTATCACAAAGGCGCTTGTGGATTTATTACACACGTTGTACTTTAAAAACTCAGAAGAATATATCACATCTTCACTTTCGATAAAGGTGGAAATGAACGGTGGAAATAGATACAGTTCTCCAGCGTAAGTATAGATATCGTTCAAGCTCATAGCTACGAAAGGTGCACAAGCTTCAAGATAGACGTAATCCAAAAATCTTAGAAGAGTTTCTGAGAACTTCTTTACCTCGTTTTGCCCTATTTTGTGAATATTATCGAACAATCGATGTTCGAAAGTCCTATCGTAAATAACAACAACATCATTGTTCCGTAACTGAATAACGTACGGAAGAAATGCGTTTTCAAAGTGTGAGTATGAATTTAGCTTAACAACAAAATCGATGAAATTTGGTACGTAGTTTTCAGGTAATCTTCTGAGAGTATATTGTGTTCCACCCAAAAAGGTAATCTCTTCAGTTATACTCCTAAGCATTCAAACCACCCGTCATTCCTTTTTGATATATCACTGTCTTATTCTTACCTGTGTGTTTAGCTTCGTACAGTGCAATATCAGCGCATTGGATTAACCCTAAGGAATTTTTGAAATCGGCATCAAATTCAGCCACACCTAAGCTAATTGTTACGTTGAACGGGAAAGCGTTCATATTACTTACCAATTCTCTCACTCTTTCAGCTACAGCGGTTGCATCTTTTGCTTTCGAATCTGGAAGTAAAATCACGAACTCCTCACCACCAAACCTTGCAACATAATCCGTTTTTCGTATGTTATCTCTAATAATTCTCGCTACGTTCTTAAGCACCTGATCGCCTGTTAAATGTCCGTAAGTATCGTTGATTTTCTTGAAGTTATCTATGTCACACATTATGACAGATATACTTCCACCAAAATCGGCAACACTTGAAAAGAAAAATTCCAAAATTTCTTGAAAGAAGTATCGTGTATAAACCTTCGTAAGCGGGTCTACAAGTGCTCTTCTTATGCTTAGTACTTCTTTAAGAGTTATCACCAGACCTTTTTCGATATTTCCAAGCAAGTTGGATAGGATATCAACGTAATCTTGCGAAAAATACAAAGATTGATCTTCTAAAACTAACTTTACTTTCGCATAGTTATCGATTCTGATGGATAAAGAAACCATCAACGGAGCGACATTTAACCTGTTTTCGCTATCTTCAACTTGAAAATCTCTCGATTGAGAAGAAGTACTTAAATCCACAATAAAGTTTTGTTCCAGGATCTTATCTTCTAAAGCGATTACAGCTACCTGAGCTGGTATTATGTTATATAGTTTCGATAGGAAGTAATTCAAAACTGTTTCAACCTCTGTTGTGGGCTCTATAACCTTAAGTGCCGTTATTATTTCTTGAACCTGTGAATAAGTATTAGAACTCACGTCTATAATTTTAACTGGGAGTTTATAAGTATCTATAATCCTTTGATAAGCACCGTTCATACCGATATCTTTGAATATCATGGCGGCTTTTTTATAGTAATTATCAGCCATGTAATTATTTTCCATAGCCCTGTAAAAGTTTCCCCAACCTTCGTAAACCAAAGCCAAAGGAATAAATTCTTGGTTAAGAGTATTATTCTTTTCAAGCCTCTCAAGTTCTTTTTTGACTCTCTCTGGGGCAAACTTAGCTAATTCATATCCGAAAACACTTAGAATTTCCTCGCGGAAATAATAAATATTAGAATTGAGAAATTCTATACCTTTCTTCTCAAACTCACCCGGACAACCGTAACTTTTTAAAAACTCTACAAGTGGACGGTATTCGTCGAACTTTTGAATATTGTTTTGATTTAAAGTATTGATACTTTCTTTCATAGCCAAGAAGTTTCTCAAAAGGGCGAATATTACAAGCTTATAAATCATCGCCATATTGTAATTGATGCCGTAAGTTTCATTTATCGTTTCAATAGCTTTCATACCGTTGTTGTTATAAGCGTAATAAAAGCTTTCCAAGGATAAAAGAAAACCAAGGGTATCGTTGATTTTTAAGATTTTAGTCTTGTATTTCAAATCTTGCAATTCGAAAAGAAAATCTTGCAACTTTCCACACGTTAATTTTAAACTAAGCAAATTGGCTTTTGGATGAAATCCTCTGGTTGGTATTCCAAGCTCATCTGCAACTCTCACAGCTTTCTCAAAATACTTAACTTGCAACGGCACAGAAAAAGTTGCCACAGCGAGGTTGTTATATACATACGGTAATTTATGTAAAATTCGATACTCTCTGAATATCCTTTCACTTTCTTTTAAAAGTTTAATCTTTTCCCTGGATTCAGTTGTTAAAAGAGAGAGCAAAAAATACACGTTTCCCACAAGTAAAGCTTGATTGCTGTTTTTTATTTTTATTCTGGAAACGATTTGCTGTAAACTTTGTTTATTTATACCTCTTCTGCTGTATTTCCTGTAAGTTGCAAAAAGCTCCATGTAAGTTTTGTAATATTCACCAAAATCGGAGTAACGTACTGTGGATTTGGCTAATTTAATCAAATTATCAAAATCCGCAATTGCAAAACATTTCCTAATACTTAATAGATCGTACAACCTTTTTTCCGGAATTTGAATACTTTCAGCGAAAGCCACATCACCAAAAACTTCAGCAAATTGCACGCTTAGACTCAGAAAAGCGTAACTTTCACGTCCACCAAGTTGTGTTTGGACGTATTCAAGCATCTTTTTGATAGTACTGTAAGATTCGTAATTTTGTATAGCTTTTCTAATGTACCTTAGATAAGTTACAATCGCACCTATTTTGTTACCACTAACCTCAAGATGCCATGCTCTCTTATCCAAGCTCGTTTGAAACTTGGCAAGTAACGAGTGATAAAATCGTCTCTCTTCCTCTGAAATCATTTCGTACATACATTCCCAATATTCTCTGAGTACAAACCTGTACGATCCATATTCACTGTACAAAATGCCTTTTTCAAATAGTCTATCTAACTTGATATTGGAATCTATCAGTTTTTCTAATAGATAAATATCTTCTTTCGTAAATTTCTGACCGAGCAACGCTAAGTATCTATAATCGGTGTTTTCAAATTCCTTCAAGGTTATATATACAAAATCTTTTGATTGGTTTAACTCCAAGGATTCTTGATCAAATACGTAGGAATCTCCGTCTTTATACAAAGCCCCACTATCAACAAGAAACCTTAAAGATTCTATAAGTACACCTACTAAACCGTGACTAACTATCTTTAGCCATTCAACTAAAGCCTCTAAGTTTCTAACCTTCCCAATGGAATTTTTTACTAAGGTGAGTATCTTTTCTTTATCAAAAGGTGATAAATATATTCTCTGTACAAATTCCTTGTAATCATCGGTTGAAAAAGCAAATACCTTCACTGGATTATTCAAATTTGAATTTACACAAACTGAGTAAAGTTTCTCAAGGAATGCCTTGAATTCATCGTTACGCTCTTGGTAATCGTCTACGATCACGAAAAAATCTTCGTTAATTTGTGAAAACGCTTCAATTAGATACAACAAGAGCACATCAACCTTACAGTTATTTTCCAAACATGCCATCAGATTTTTCACTAATTCTTCGTCTATAATTTCCGAATAAATTTGGAGAAATTGTACGATAAAGTCGGATACATCTGTAGCTTGGATGAAATGCTTTGTACGTTCTTTAAGCATACTTTTCACATCGTTCAAAAGTGTAGTCTTACCAATGCGTTGTGGACCTACTATTCCTAAGAAGACGTGTTCTTTAATATTTATAAAATCGCTAATTTGATGGAGTTCATCACGTTCTATTTTTCCTAACAAGATATTGCACTTATCGCTCAAAGAACGGTAAGATAGCAATAAATTTTCATCAAAAGTTCTTAATTGTGGCTCTTCAGCAACCATTTTTAAGAGGATTTCTGAAACTCTCTCGTCAACATGTTTTCCTTGAATTATTTGTAGTAATGCTTTCCCAAATACATAAATTAAACCTTGAACAGAATTATTCTGAGATGCTGGATACTCTGGAGGGAAAAATACACTTTTGTTTATAGCGCCCCTCGAATGCATAATTTTGAATAACTCATCATATCTATCCACAATGGGTAAAAACATGAAAATCTCTCCGTTGAGCACAATAAAGTCGTCTATCCCAACCATTGGGAAAATGGACTTAGGTAAGTGGAGTAGGTTCTTCAGAATTTTAAGTATCCCAAAAGATAACTTTGTGGAATCCATTCCGTAATCGTTGTGCTGAGTAATACCGTTGTAATCTTTGATATCGTAAATAAAAATACTTTCGCGTTCACCGTAAAAAAAGAATTCTTCAGGAATTAATATGTTGGGTACATTCTTTAAACTTTTGGTCAGCAGCACAATAGATGATGTCTTTTCGATGAGGTTGTTAGAAACAAACTTTGCGAGTTTAATACTTCCGTTTTTCTCAACTAAATAATCCGTGCTCCAATAAGTATCTCGCAAAAATTGTAGTATTTCCATCAAACCCCTCCGCAGGTCCCTTAACTCTTTAAAATATATATATATTATACCAGTTATTCCAAGTTTTTCACTATGATTTCAATAAAAAAATCCTCAGAGTATGCACTAACAAATTTTATCGTATAGAAAACAAGCAATTAATTAGCTCATGTTGTCAGACCAATCAAA
>CAZOAS010000063.1:0-9008 GCA_964577745.1 uncultured Fervidobacterium sp. | reverse complement strand
GATGCGGTTAAAGCTAATAAACTAACATACCACATGAAAAATCCTCGAATTTTAACCCGGGGAGTAGATCAATTAATTATCTTCCACAACTATTCCTAAATTCTTTAATTGTTCATAGTATTCAGTCCATGTTTCTTCTGGTATTGAGCCCTTAGAAGCCTCGATAGTTATGGAAACATTCTCAAAATGCTCGAGGAGCGATTTTGCCAATCGAACGATTTCAATTGAGTTAGTCTTTGAAATCTTCAAATTTCGAAGTTCAACATGCGTTCTCTTTTTTACCGGTGGTGTTTCAGAATCTGTCGGCGGTGGGGGTAGGGGTGCTTGTCCTCCTTTATTATCTGAACCACCAGATATAGGTTTTTGTTTCTTGAGGGTTTCACATTTTTCTTTTTTAATGATTACTTCATCTGAATTGAACGTCGCAAGGACGTTATCCTTAAGCTCAAGATTACCATTTTTTTCTATTCCAAGGCATAATTTGCCACTTCTTATGCCTGACTCAATAGCATCTTTAAGTACGTTCATGTTTGCAAAGCGTATTTCACCCGGAACTTTATATGAATTTTCAAGAATGACCATCGTTTTTTCATATTCCTTATCTTTCAAATACTTTTGAAAAATCACATCTTCAGAAGTCTTAGTTAGTATTGCACCGTTTTCTTTTAAACATTCGTAAACCAAGCTTTCTAATTTCGAATCCATACCATAAACAACTGGACCTATTTTCTCTTCAATGAAACCTTCATTACCAACGTTCGACGGAACCAATACAAATCTATAGACTCGGAGAAGCATTTCATTTATATCTCGTTTCAATCTATGAATATTCTGATTCACTTCTTCTATATCACTCTCTTTAAGATTCAGAGTGCTATCTTTCAAAACAGCCTTCCATCCTAACATTTCACGTATTTTTTTATGAAATTCAATACGTTCCATCTCATCTGGTACAAGGAAAAACAAAGTGTTTTTATAAACTCGGAAATTATTACTACCTTTGTAATTAATCATTTCCCTAATCAATTCTGGATCTTTTCTTTTCAAGACAATAAGCTTGAAACTTTGAGTATCGCTTATAGACTCTGACTTACTTTCCCATATGAAAACTCTGAAATTCGTAGAGTTTTTAAGAGAATCTACAAGTTCATTACGTTCAGTATCTTCGATTTGAGAAATGTCGATATTTTCCATTTTATTTATATGGATCTTATTCAAATTCGGTTGGTTTTGGAAAAAGTATTTTCCATCTCTTGTCTGGAGGTAAAAAAGCTCTGTTGACAGTTTATTCAGTGCTTCATGAATAATCGAAGGTTCGTTGAAGACAGTAGTAGCTGAAATTACTATTTCATCCGTGTAAGCCCCTCTTTCGCCACCTCCACTGAAGGAATTCATAAATATGACTGTCGAAGTGCGTGTACCAAGTTTCAATCCTATATTAGAACTCCCAAGCTCCGAATCGACCTTTTTGCTTCCCGAATTTGGTGCTGTGATATCTTGAGCAATTATACTGTTAAATTCTTGACCTGCGAATTTAATAAGTTCTTGTCTAATGTCTTGATTTGATAGTTCAAAATCTCCAAGAGAAATATATGGGATTTGAGAATTTATAAGCGAGTGCACAACCAGGGCTAAAAGTCTCAAAACACCTCTTGTTCTTTGAAAGTTTGGATAACTGCCCCATTTGTGATAAAGTGTATCAATCACTTCAGGTTGAAACGGATAAGACTTCATGAATCTTTCCCTGTATTCTTTTGGTTCTATTTTTAATTTTTTGAATAGATCTTTCTCTTTCAAGTAATCAACAACATAGTTAACAACCTTCTCCATTTCCATTTCATCCAAACTTTTGAAAAGCCTACGCCTTATTACCATAGATACTTCTTCGTCATCTATTGGAGAATAAATCTTTTCAACTCTACCTACGACTTTTTGAAGTTGTTGATGTAACCGTTCACCACGTTCATCGTAATGTTCCAATGTACTCGATGGAAGAGTGACTACTAATGCAGTGTTTGGGAGAGAAACTACAACTTCTGAGAGTTCTTGCATAAAAGCTATCGTTTGGGCAGCTAAGGTAGACTCACCTACATCAACCCCAGAAGCTTTGATAAGATATTCGAGTAATTCATCCATTAATATCAACACTGGTTGATTTTCTGATAATACTTTTTTAAGTTTATCCTTACCCGGTGCTATATTTCCCTTTAAAATCTCCACTTTACCAGTTAGCTGTTCCTCAATAATTTCCCATATTTTCTGTTCTCTCGCATCTGGATTTGTTCCTACAACTACAATAGTCTTTGCGTTCCATTCTTCACGTGCTTTGTGCATTAAAGTTATCAACGCATGGGTCTTACCTCCACCGAAAGGTGTCTGCAACTGAATAACCGGATCGCCAATCCCATTCTTAACTCGCTTTTCAACAACCTCTATCAAATTACGTAACCCTTCAGTTAAATATGTTCTGGAGAAAAAAACACGAGGATCACTGTATTCTTCAGGTGCTATACCTTTGTAGGCTTCCCACAAATCTGCTGCAAAAGTTTTCATTAGGAAAGTATTTTCTATAACATCTCGATGTGGAACTGCAATTTTAGTGAATGGTTTGAGCATCAGAACAATCCCTCCTTAGCACTTTCTTGCTTGTATCTGTCTTTACCCGCGAGAAATCCGTCTAACAATTTCTTTTCTTTACTCTCATTGGGTAAAGTTTCCGATATCGCCTGTGCAACTCTGTAAAAAACATCGTTCTGACCGTAATTTGTTTCAGCAAGAACTTTGACTATTTCTTCCCTTTTGTTGTTTTCCCATAATTTTAAGACTAAATGCAAAACATCTATGAGTTCTTGTGAACCGATTAGCTCATCTATTTCACGTTCCTGAGGTCCAAGTACTTCAATTAACTCCTTAGATTTCCGAATAAAACCTTTCTTTCCCCATTCCTGCGCCAAGTCGATACCACACCCAAGAGCAAGTTTTCTTACATCGTCAAATGGAGCATCTGCTTCTCCAAATTCCCAACGATACAAAACATAAAACCTCGTTAAATTACTTATCTCGGAAGCAAAACCATTATGAAGTATCCTGTGAACAGCGTAATCACTAACAATTCGTCTCACATCATCCAATAATTTATCTGCCCGAATAACTTCACCCGAATAATCCATAACAGATTTGTACTTGCCAAAGATCTCGATTGCACCACCAATAGCACTTATAAAGAAATCTGCTCCAGATATACCAAGGTTCCATAATTTGTCAAGTTTCTCTGGAAGGTATTTTTTGATTTCTCTAAGAACTTCAGGATAAAATCCTACATCCGTTCGTTCAAATTTACGAGCTACTATGTAAATAGACGAAGATAACGCAGCCGATTCGTTTGCTCTAAGTCTTCCTTTCATTTCTGTACTTATTGGCCACGAGGCAGTAACAACCAAACCAGAATCAAGAAGTGAATTGATCATTGTTTCCCATCCAGCGGTGGATTTGTGTGCATAAACAATAACGGCAATACCATTCGGTTTAAGAACACGATATATTTCAGAAAATGCCTTTTTCAGATTCTCTTCAAAAAATTTCTTACCAGATTCATACCCTCCTTCACCGTGTGAATAAGCAACTATTTCCTGAGATTTAGGAGTAAGGGGAGTTGCAAAAAGTTCAGGATACAGATCTCCAATACTTCTTTTTAACCACACATAGAAAAAGTCAGACAAGTATGAATATGGTACATTATCATAGTATGGTGGATCGGTGAAAACGGCGTCGAAGTAATTATCTTGATAAGGAGTATTCGCGGCTGAACAATTAGCAATAGAACAGTATGTTGTTATAGTTTCACTTTTTTGTTTTGAATAACCTTCATCGAAGTAAATCTTCTCAATTACCTCCGTTATTATTGAAAGAATACTTTGATAGGAATAAGTGGCTATGCCCAACTGATTAACTTCTGAGTAGTCCCAGTTCATTGGAAGAGCCTGACGAGCAAAAGTCGTAGATATCTTTTCCCACGTTCCGTCCCAATGACATATTGTAGAATTTGTATCTGCAATTCTTGAAACTGAAAAAGACAAGTAGGTTACTATAGCCCTAATGTATTCGTAATCAAAGTAATGGTTTATCAATTTTTTATTGATCTCCCTTATCTTCTCCGTAAACGTAACAAGTGCAAGCTTTTGTCTCGAATTAAATAAATCACCCCAACGAAGCATACCATAGTTTTGAACACGAAATCCAAGAGTTTCTTTTGGTGGAAGCGGTTCATCTGGCACTGGGTCCATTCCCCATTCGTCGATTAGTTTTTCTCTCTTTTTTTCCAAATACTCCTCGGCTTCTAAGTACACTTTCATATCATCTTCTGTTGCTAATCTGTAATATTTTCCTGCTTTCTTAGGATATGTAAGTACAACTGCTATCATCCGTTGACCGGCTTTACCTTCTTGAAAGAGTTTTCTTGTTGTGTTATCGTCTATAACTGAATCACAAACAGGACATCGCACTTTTGCACGAGCTACGGTTCCTTTGTCTGGATCGAAACCTTCAGGAATAGGTTCATAACCAGTTCCAACGATTCTAAACTTGACCTGCTTATTTTCTATATATGGGTATAAAGCCACTTTCTTATCGCCCTTTTTAGCAAGCCAAAATTGACGCATTAGTGGAATTTCGGCATTACAAGATGGGTTTTGACATTTTAATGTTCTTGCCCAAATATAGGCTGCCGGTATTCCACCGTCTTCATCAGGTGGGTAAAATTTACCTATTTCTTTTTTCACCTCTTCAAGTACCCATTCTCCCCACCTTTTTACATCCTCGGCAAGCATATTTTGAACGTTTTTTCTCAGATTGAAACCTGCTTCTCCATACTGCACATTTATTTCACCCGGTTTTCCGTACTTTTGCGGATACTCGAGTGTGCATTTTTGTATAAGGACAGCCACGGGGTTGTAATCCATACTATATGTTTCACAACCAAGTCTTAAAGCTTCCAGTGGTATCGAACCACCTCCACCGAAAGGATCCAATACTTTTGGTGGTACACCGTTGTTTGCACGAAGAATATCTTCACGCGCTTTTTCAATGACTGCTTTGTTGTTTGTGTTTTCCCATTTTGAAAGTTCAGAAATGAATTTTAGTTTCTCATCAATTTCATTATCATTTGGAGTTGGTATCAGTGCTGCATAGGCTGTTGCACGCGATGAAGCTAAAGGGCGTCTTGCCCACCATATATGTAATGTTGAAATATGACCTTGTCTGATGTTTTTTTCTCTCGAAGATTCTTCACTGACTTCTTTTACAGGAAATGCGTCTTCGATTAATCTTCTGTCATTGTTCACTTTCTTTCCCTCCCTCATTGGCTACGTACCGCAATTCGTCTTCTTTTACAATGTAGACTACTTGAAACTTTTCTATTGGATTTATTTTCTTGGCTGGGTCTTTGATTATGTGGAGTTTGGGTTCATTGATAGCATTGTAAATAACATACAGGTAGTAATTTTCACCGAGTTTTCTGGCTGTGAGCCATTCATTTTGGGTTAACAAAATATCCCCTTGCTCTGCTCGTGCTTTTACTTCGATATATATCACTTCACCGTTAGGTCCTGTCGAACGTATATCGTATCCAAGATTTTCTTTAGAAACGTCTTCTGGTATTCTTCCTGAATTCCTTTCGTATTCCATTGCAACCTTCATCCCAATCTTTTCGATTTCTCTGTCTGAACTCATAGAATCGTATGGGCTAACGGGTTTTACTCTAATGATTGATTTCAATTCTGGACTGTTTAAAAGCAGTTCCGTTTCTTTTATTATCTCATTTTGTAAGTTTTGTTTTCTTCTTTCGTATTCAAGTTTTCGATTTTCAGTGTTTGTTATCGCAATTTCAACATTTTCACCTTTTTCTCTTCGTCCTTCGAGTTCGATGAGTTTGTTGTCTAAATCTTCAAGTATTTTTTCTAAGGATTTGAGTCCGTATTTTTTCTTAATTTCAACCTGTCTTTGTCTTTCGGAAAGTAGATTTGACTTGTATTTTTCAAGTTCTTGGAAAACAAATTTCTTTGCAAGTTGTTCAATTACTTCTATTTCAATTCTGGACGTTTCTGGTGCTTCTTTTTCGCTATTATTTTCTTGGAAATCCCAGATTACGGAAGGAGAAACACTTCTAATTTCTGTGCCATCTTTGGAAACATAGATAGCAAATAGTTTGGTACCAACTATACCACGGAAGTCTGATATACTTCCTTCGTAAAAAAATATGTAACCATCGAATCTGCTTTCTGGATCGTAAAATGTGGTACCTTTTTGAAGGCTGGGTGATAATTCGCTCCTTATCCACTCAAAGATTGCCTCAAGCAATGGATGACCAAATGAAACAAATTCAACTCTTGAATCCTTTTTAGTGAGTTCTTTGTCAAATGTGATTAATGGATAGTATCTTTGCAACTTACCATACTTTTGTTCAAATTCTTGCTTTTGTGAAATCTGTCGAAGAATGTAAGGAACACTTTGCACAGAGAACATTCCATCAGATTTTTTAATAACTTTACCACCGAGTTTTTCAAAAGCTCTTAAGAAAAAGCTTTCAAGATACTCTGGAACTAATCTGTTTTCTTTGGCTCTTTCTTTCATTTCTTTTATACGTGAGTAATCAATAAACTTTGTTGCAAGACTTTCACCAAGTTGTTCCATTATTCTTTTCATTTGCTCTTCATCAATATTTATGGCATTTTCAATATCCCTTAAAATGTCTTCCAAACTCCTTGCATTTACTGCCGCATCAACGACTAACTGTACAAACCACTTACTATCTATAATTTCACCAATTACATCGAATACTTTATCGCTCCCCAAGGCTCTTCTAATTTCTTCGATTTTCCACAACAACTTTGAGAGTACTGCACCCTCTCTTGTATCGTTTGAGACAAAGTTGTAAATGAACACTTCCTTGGTTTGCCCATATCTGTGGATACGTCCCATTCTTTGCTCTAATCTATTTGGATTCCATGGAATATCGTAATTTATCATGAGGTTGCAAAATTGCAAGTTTATTCCCTCACCTGCCGCCTCAGTTGCTACAAGGACTTGAGCTTCGTGTTTAAATTTTTGTTCCGCTTCTATTCTTTGCTCCAAGCTCATTCCACCGTGTATGTTGACAACAGAGTAACCAAATTGTCGAATTTTCTCAGTTAGATAATCAAGTGTGTCCTTAGATTCTGTGAATACCAGTATTCTTATATCAGAAGGATCGGAAAAACTTTTTGAAAGATCGTCTAACGTTTCTTTTAGTTTTCGAAGTTTCAATTCACTTTCATTTTTGAGTATCTTTGCAGATAACTGAATGAGTTCATCTATTACTCTTATTTCTTCTCTTAACTCGGATGGTTTAGCAGATGTTGTAAGTCTCTCTAATCTTTCTTCTATTTTCCATCTTTCTTCTTCTTCCATTTCTTCAAATGCTTCTGATCTAATTATATTGAAGTCTTCATCATCAGGTATTTGCTCGTGATTTCTTCTGCTCTCAAGCATCTCAAGTAATGCATTTAGTTTTTCCTTTCGTCTTTCAAGTGAGTTTGCAAGTGCGAATACACTTGATGAAAACCTTCTTTGAAGCAACGAAAGAGCGAAAGCAACGTTTTGATGCTTTTGAATATTTGATGAAAGCATTTTGTACCGTTCTTCAACATAACGTGATAGTTTGTTGTAAAGTTCAAGTTCTTCCGGAGAATCGTGTCTTATGCTAAAAGTTACTGTCTTTACGTGTCTTGGTAAGAATAAAGGTTTTCCATCGAAGTCACGAAGGTCCTCTTTAAGCCGTCTTATAAATAGCGGATTATCACCCTTACTTATTGATTCTGCAATCATTTCTCTTCTGGCAAAGAATCCTGGTTGAAGAAGGTCAAGAAAGAGTCTGAAGTTTTCTTCATCACCTTTATGGGGCGTGGCGGTTAAAAACAAAAGATGTTCGCTAATTTCTGATAGGACTTCTCCTAAATAATAACGTGCAGTTTTATCAACATCGTTACCATACTTGTAAGCTCCCATTTTATGCGCTTCATCAACGAGTACCAAGTCGAATTTTGTTGACCTTAGTGTTCTCAAAATTTCTTCTTGCTTAGCGAAGTCCATCGATGTGATAAATTGATTATGTTGTTCCCATACATCCATTCCGAAAGAGTTTCTAAATGTATTCCTATCGACTAATTGGAAAGTTTCTTCAAATTTTTCTTTCATTTCTCTTTGCCATTGATATTTTAAATGTCCTGGAGCGACTATAAGTGTTCGTTCTACCACCCCTCTAAGTTTTAGCTCTTTTAGTACCAGTCCAGCCATAATCGTTTTACCCGCTCCAGGGTCGTCGGCTATTAGGAATCTTATCTTTGGTAATTTCAGTATGTATCCATAAACTGCTTCGATCTGATGAGGCAATGGATCTATTTTCGAAATATTAACAGCTAATAATGGATCATAATTTGAAGCATATTTATAGCGTAAAGTTTCAAGTGCAAGAAAAACTTTCCACGGTTCTTCATCGAAAGTTTTAAGATTAGATAAAATTGATAATCTTGTTAGGTCTTCAACTCTTATCAAAACTTCACCGATATATTTTCCGGTCTTTTGACCAACTAAGTTTAGTTCGATATATGAATCAAGCTGATTAACCCTCAGTATCTTCATGGGTTCGTCCCAGTATGGTCCGATAATTATCGTGTTTTCAGAAAGGTTATCAGGAGATGTTATCATAAATTTGAAAATAACCTCCTTTGATATGAGAGTTGCTACAAAAAATTATATCACATAAATACTTTATTCATATTTAACTATTTAGTTACACGTAAATAAATTTTTTTGAGATACAAAGGTTTGTAGGAACATCAAGGCTAAAGTAACAAACGCCATATCTGAGGTAACAAACTAATTAAGATGGATTTCAAGTGTCCTCGATTCTTGTTTTATGCGATTTACTAAATACACTAACATCCTTCCTATCAACATCCATTCTATCCATACTT
>CAZOAS010000062.1:0-9053 GCA_964577745.1 uncultured Fervidobacterium sp. | reverse complement strand
TTAACAGTCAAAAATCCTTAAATTAAAATTGTGCTTTAACTACCCAATTTATGTTTCCTGTTGAAAGATCATATGTTCCGATACCGTTTAAGAATGCTAAAACTAAACCCAGACCGACTTTCCATGAACCATTGAATTTTTGAGACACATATATGTATATTGGATCCGATGGTATAGCCAATTCAAAGGCATATTTATAATTTCCGTTCATCATTTCATAAAGTGGTCCTGTGTAAAATCCAAACAAGAAGTATCCAACATCTTGCGATTCAACAACTAACCTTACCGTTGCATTTGTCCAGTCGAAGTTATCATTTATTTTGAAGTTTTCATCTTCATCTTTAACGATGAGGTCAACTGGCATGTATGAAATATCAAATCTTGACCAAGAATGGAATAACACACCTGTTCTCTTGAATCCTACTATGCCAACAGCAACTTGTGGGTCTCTGAATGATGACAATCCAGATATACTTGAAAAATTGTCTGCTATAGCACTGACTGCGGCATATAAACCACCAAGTCTGAGACCAAAGCCTGCATACACTTCATTATCAAATGAAAAATCCGGATAGTTTGTGAATGTTCCAACAGCAACGTTAAGGCCAAAAAGTTCAAGGTGACCTTCCAGACCTATGGAATATGTACCTTCTTGCGAGCCTGGTGCCACAAACGCTCTCAAGATATAAGGTTGTCCAACAACGTTTGCTGGTGAAGATACTTTCAACTCTGTCATATTAAGAGAAAAGGCAACGACTGTTAAAACAGTGAAAAGCGCTGAAATAAACTTTTTCATCGATTTACACCCCTCTTCTTTAGAGTTTTTCTATTTGCGTTAAATCTCCAATCTCCATGAAAAGTTTATCAAGCGATTTCAAAAATCCCAATCTATTCATTCTCAAATCTTCATCATCACACATAACAAACACTTTATCAAAATAATTATCGATGTATGGCCTCAGTTGTATCAATCCTTCAAGAGCTGTTTCGTAGCTTAAATGCTTCAAAGCATCTAACACATTCGGTTTGATAGTTATATACTTTTCAAAAAGTTCTTTCTCAGCTTCTTCAACAAATTTTGCAGCATCAAAATGGTCAGATACGTGCTTTTTAGAAATGTTGTGTACTCTTTCAAATCCTGTGAGCAAATTGCCAAATTCTTCTTTTCCAACGAGTTTGTAAATTGCCTTTGTAGATAGAATTCCTCTAAGTGGTCTTATCCATAAGTGTTTTGTTGCACGGGCTATGTCGTATCTTACACGTGAATTGTACAATTCAAACCTCGTTTCAAAGAACTCAATAAGATTTTCAGGTATTTCTTTTCCGAGTAATTTACAAGCTTCCTCCAGCAACAATTTTAAGTCTAAGTCCCATTCGAATTTTTCTAATATTGCGAATATATCATCGACTTTACTTCTTAAACCGTACGGATCCTTTGAACCACTTGGTATATTACCAATCACAAAGTTTCCAACGATTGTATCCATCCTATCCGCTATGCCAACAACCGCACCTTCTATCGTTTCTGGAACTGCTGTATAATGCTCCTGGATACCGTATGCAACGTCTTTATCTTCTCCATCTTTTAGTGCGTATATTCTTCCCATTACACCTTGCAACTCTGGAAATTCGTAAACAACATGCGAGCCGATGTCTGCTTTACACAATCTTGCTGTCCTTAATATTTTATCACTTAGTTTATCTAAATCCAAAATTTGAACTATTTTGCCAGAAAGTTGTTCAATTCGCAAAACTTTGTCGTAAAGTGTTCCAAGTTCCTTCTGGAAGACGATTTCTTTTAGTTTCTCGTTGAATTGTTCAAGTTTAACGTGTACGTCTTTTTCATAATAGTACCTTGCATCTTCAAGCCTTGCATTTATAACCCTTTCGTATCCTTTCTTAGCATTCCCAAATTCATCATTTGGCATATCGATGAACGCAACGAACAAGTTTGTTATCTTACCTTCTTTGTGAACTGTGAAAGACCTCTGGTGATGTTTAATTGTTGTCCTTATAAGTTCTTCCGGAAGGCTCAAAAATCTGTCATTGAATTGTCCAGTTATCAATTTTGGATATTCTGTTAATATCGCAACCTCTCTTATCAAATCCTCGTCTTTGTCCACAACGTATCCCTGAAATTCGAATTCTTCAAGTTGCTTTTTGATAAATTCAATTCGTTCTTCCAATTTGGGTATTACATAATATTCTTTGAGTTTTTCAAAATAATCCTGAACTGATGCTACTTCAAAATATTCATCCATCACAAATCTGTGTCCCACTGTCTTATTGCAAGCTTTGATTCCGAAAATCTCCATGTCAATGACCTTTCCGTTTATGATAGCAAGTACATGGTGTGGTATCCTGACAAATTCGTACTTTCCATCGCCCCATCTCATGGGTTTTCTAAATCTCAGAGAGGTAATTAACTGTGGCACGTTATTTCTTAAAAATTCTTCTATCGACAAACCCCTTTGAACTTTTGTTATGTACACATAGTTATCTATTATTTTGACTTCTTCAAGAGTTGAGTTGTTCGATTTCAGAAAACCAAGTAATGCTTTCGTTGGTTGATTGTTTTCGTCGAAAGCTACGTTAGCTGCCGGTCCTTTTTTCTCAATTGTTTTGTCCGGTGTTCCTTCTGGGAGTCCTTTTATCACAAATCCAAATCTTCTTGGTGCTGCGAAGATATCTATTTGTTCGTACTTTATCCCTTCGTTTTCCAATAAACTTTCGACTTTCTCATTTAGTTGACTTACCAATCCATCTATTTCCGTCGTTGGAAGCTCTTCAACACCGAGTTCAAAGAGGAATTCATTCATCGTTTCCAACCCCCATTTCCTGTGTTTCTTGTGTTTCAACAAATGCCTTTGCACATTTACTTGCCATTGTTCTGATATCTCTTATATACGTATTCCTTTGTGCAACACTTATCGCATTCCTTGCATCAAGTAAATTAAAAGTATGTGAACATTTAAGAAGTTGTTCATATGCCGGGAATATCAATCCCTTTCCAGCAAGTCTGTCGAATTCTCTTCTGTATATTTCATACAGTTTGAACAATGTCTCAACATCTGCTTCTTCAAAGTTGTATATAGAAAATTGTCTTTCATTTTCTTTGAACAATTCCCCGTACTTTACATCTTTATTCCACATCACATCGTAAACATTATCAACACCTTGCAAGTACATAGCGATTCTCTCAACACCGTAAGTTATTTCAAGGGGTATTTCTTTCAGTGATATACCACCCACTTGTTGGAAGTAAGTAAATTGTGTTATTTCCATCCCATCGAGCCATACTTCCCAACCGATACCCCATGCACCAAGTGTTGGAGATTCCCAGTTGTCTTCAACAAATCTAATATCATGTTCCTTTGGATTTATCCCAAGTGCTCTCAGGGAATCAAGGTAAACTTCTTGAGAATTTTCCGGATGTGGTTTAAGTATAACTTGGTATTGATAGAACCTTTGCATTCTATTTGGATTTTCTGCGTATCTTCCATCTGTTGGTCTTCTGCTTGGTTGGATAAATGCCACATTCCAAGGTCTATTTCTCAAAACACCAAAAAACGTCGATGTATGGAACGTACCCGCTCCCATCTCCATATCGTAAGGTTGTTCGATAAAGCATCCTTGATTCGCCCAAAATTCATCAAGTACCTTTATAACATCTTGTAAGTACACGGTTCTTCCTCCTTTCAATTCTTCCGATTGTATGTTCATTTAAATATCTTCTCAAGAACAACAGCCCATAAAGGGAGTGTGGCAAGTGAAAGTAACGTTGTAATTGCAACTGTAACTCCGGCTTTCGGTGTATCCTCACTCTTGAATGTGTTTATCACCACAACGCTGTTCACACCTATGGGCATTGCACATTCAAGTACAAATGTTTTCGCTTCAAGTGGTTCTAAGAATAGAGCAAATAACAACATCACAGTTGGTATAAATATTAGTCTTTCAAAACTAAGAACGACATAATCTTTCACATCAGACCAATCAAACTTGATCCTTGAAATCGAAAGTCCAACTTGCAAAAGCAAAAACGGAATCGCCATATCTCTTATCCAATTAAAACCAACGAGAATTCCATGTGGTAGTTGTTTGTACGATATTCCAAGCACACCCAGTATCCATCCAAGTAAGATAGCGTACAAAAACGGAAGCTTGAAAGCGTTTTTGAACTCAACTTTTCCACGTATCATACTTGGCAAGAACGTACTACCAAAGAGTACGTTGACAAAAGAATATACAACACCAAGCGCTAATGCCTTCTCGCCCCATAGAGCCATTAAAACAGGATAACCAAGGTAACCAGAATTCACATAAACGTTTCCTGTAAAAAATATTTCTCTGTGCTTTTTATGAAATTTAGAGACGATATAAGAAACAACAAACATCAAAGCAAAACCAATCGTAAATCTCACAAGCACGTATATGTTAGGCAAGTAATCGTTGATAAATGTAAAAGTTATCAACGGAGCCATAAGCCAAGTGGCAATCTTATTGAACATATCAGTATCACTATCCTTAAATATCTTACCGTACAAAAAACCAACGAACATCATAAAAAATGATGGCAAAACAGCGTTAAATCCGTCTCTTATCATACTTTACCTACCTCAAATAAAATTAAAATGAGAATTTAAAAGCCAAGTTAAGTGAAAAAGAAAAATAAGGTACGTTATTTCCTTCCTTAGGTCTCAGCAAAGGTTTTTTCACATTATCACTATTAACAGCCACAAGTTCCGATTTATTCCAGATGTATCCAAACGTGGAATTCAAAGAAAGTCTCAACGTGTCAAAAAACTCATGAGAAAAATCAACACTTGTCAAAAGTCTGTGTTCCAACACCGGATCATCGAGCAAATGTGTACCTTCAAGATATGTTACTCTATCTCCCCAAGGATTCACCGGCGAACGCTCACCGAGTACAACATATTCTGAACTGACCTTAAGATTCTTAATCATATTCGGCTCATATTCCACTAAGAAAGCTAAATTATTTTCACCGTACTTATAACCTGCGTACAACAACTCCGGAGGAAAGACCATTGTTGTACTACCAAGATTATACGTTAAATACGGAAAGTACGTGTAACCATAGTACAACTGATTACCACCTTCTGCGGAAGGTTGAAACGTATACTTTGTTGCTCCTGCGTGATACAAACTCAGCTTTCCGTATTCAAGATTGAAACTTCCGCCGAAAGACCATGCGATTTTGTCGGGATTTTGGAAAGATTCAGGATAAAAGAACCTATTCATATTTACATCGTCAATCAGCACCTGACCATAGAGATATTTAGAACTCTCTGTATAGTCAAAGAAGAAGCCCATTATGAAATTAGCCTCTCCTATACCTTCTGAAAAGGGTCTTCCTGCATCGTTGACGTATTGGATAAAGAATCCTGGTATAGGATTTGCAAAGTATTCAAAATCGAAGTCTTTTCCAACATACACGTTGATTTCTTGATAACCAAATCTGAAATTACTGAATTTAGCAGCATATACTTTATAATTTGCACTTCTAAATTTTTCGTTTTGAATTGACAGATTTTGTAAATTACTAAGTTGAATCCATCTTGTTGTATAGATAAATTTTTTGTCTTCGTATACGTATTCAAGAGTATTTCTTGGATAATTATTCGCTGAAATAAAAAGTGAATAGGGAGTTTTAACTATATCTCCTAAATTTGTCTTTCCGAAGGAGATTCTGGAATTTCCCAACTGAAAATCTATTTTTGCATCTTTCATAACAAAGTAAAATCCTGCGTAATAACCCGAAGAAAATGGGTCGTTGTAAACTTTGTTATTTAGAGCGGCTACAGTTACAAGAAATTCAAAATTATCTGAAAGATAACTCAAATTCGCATTAAGTTCAAGGAAATCCTTACCAGTCAATTCATTATACAAACTAAACAAAATATCCCCGTAATTAAGCGTTGCTGATATATTTGCTTCAACTGAAAATATGATATTTACAAATGATATCAAAAGAATTACTAATATCACTCTTCCCTTTTCCATATAATATTCCCCTTGTGTGTGACAAGCTTCACATCAGGTGGTATATTCACACCCGCGTTGAAGGCTTCGATTAATATATCCACAGGAATAGATGTCTCAAACCATATCTCTTCTATCTTTATCTCTTCCCAACCTCTATTGGCAAATCTTTGAATAATTTTTTCAACGGCTTTTCTGTACTTTTCAATATCGAGTTCATATTTTCCCATGGATTGCACCTCCTAATTGAATTTTTATCTAACAAATTTTATCATATTTTGATTACCCTGCAAACCTTTCTAATTTTACTTTTGAGATAATTACCATATTCTTCTTTTTCAAGGTCAGTTATACTGACACACATCTCATGACCATTTGCATGAATTATCTTACCATCACCGAGATACATCATCACATGACCTTCCATGAATAATAAATCTCCAGGCATTGGCTTTTCAACACCCTCAAGAGCCTCTTCTTGTTGATTAGCATCCCTTGGAATATCGATATTAAGTGCATCGTAAAGCCGATTCACAAAACCTGAACAATCGAAGCCGTACGACGATGTACCTCCCCAAAGGTACGGAACGCCAAGAAAATTCATGCTTAATTCAACTATATCATCTGTACCGGCAAATGGATTATCGACCAGTTCGAAAATCTTTCCGTTTGGTAAGTAACACATTTTACCGTCAGTATACACTCTACTTCCAAATGGTAACATATATTTTATCGCACCATCTGTCTTGCAGAAGGGACTTGTAATTTTAATAACATCGTATTTAGTAAATTGTTTAAAATCATCTTCATTTAGTATCCAAATGCTGCTCTTATTCACGTAACCTCGGTAATTCAATCTAACATCCCGTGCCAAGATATAGTCGCTATCACTTTCACCCATGACTTCCAAAATCTCTCCGAAAACAACTTGGTGAATTCTCTCACTTCTGAACTTTGGTTCAGAACGCATATCGATAACTGGATATTTGACGATTCCATAAAGCATCGCAATCCCTCCACATTTTTTAGTTTACTAAATTTTTAGTTTACTAAAATTGTATCACATTTTAGATGAGGTTATATAATTACGATAGATACAGAGTAAAAATAACACTTTAATACTTATGAGGTGTTCATATGAAAGTTATTGACAAAACGAAAGCTAAAATCATTCTCATTTTGAAGTTCATTCTGTATTTAGTATCGTTAATAATAGCTTTTTCAGATTTTCTCATCTTTTTGACTATCCTCTTTATTTTAAATATTCCTTTAATACGTAAATCAATATTTGGAAGACTTGCTCTGGATCCAAGAAAGCCAACTTGGAAAAATGTGGAGTCTGTAAAATACCACGATAATTATCTTGATATTTTTTATCCTGAGATCGAAAAACCAAAAGGTATTGTTTTATTTGCCCATGGTGGTGGGTGGATTAGCGGTTATCGACGCCAACCTAATAATGTTTCTTGGTACAGATATCTTGTTAGTAAAGGTTTCATAGTTGCCACTATTGATTACAGCAGAGGATATAAAGCGGGTATAGAAAAATTGATAAAAGAGTTAATTCTGGCGGTTGAATTTTTGCAAACAAAATTTGAAAACGAAAGTTATGATATTTCACTTATAGGATTATCCGCTGGAGGGCATTTGGCACTTTTGACAGCTGGGAGAATTCCCGATAAGATTAAAAGCGTGGTGGCTTATTATTCACCCTGTGATTTACTCGATATTTGGGAATCAACTTCGCTGTTTGCAAGGTTTGCCGTAACTACGACGTTGAAAAGGTTACCGAATAAATCAAAGGTTGTTTACGAAACATACTCACCGATTAATAATATTACTGAGAATTTCCCAAATACTTTGCTCGTGCATGGTTTGAAAGATTCAGTCATTCCATACATATCTTCAGTAAAGATGTTTAAAAAACTTAGAGAGAAAAATATTAAAGTTAAGCTTTTACTTCATCCATACGGGAGTCACGGGTTTGAATTTGTTTTGAGGGATTCAAAAACTGTTGAGATAATTGAGAAAACTGCTCTCTTTTTGGAGGGAAAGGTATGGTGAGTTTTGAATACAGCGGAAAGATAGAGGAATTCACCCAAGGATATATAATGAAAGCGAAAAGATTTAGAGGGGTTTACGTGCGTTTTAAAACGCTCTATCCGGATCCAATCAAAGGAACAGAAATGGCTGAGTACTATATGTTTGACCCAAAGGACGACCCCGTTGGAATACTCTTTATACTCCACGGACTTGGTACGTCTAATATTCCATTTTTACTCTGGATGGCAACCCACCTTGCCAATGCAGGAGTACGTGTGGTTGTTCCCATCTTGCCCGGTAATTTCACAAGGGTAGCTCATGGTTCTGTGAGTGGAAAGGACTTTTTCGATACTGATGTTGATAGAGCAACGAAGTTTTGGGAACAATCCGTTGTGGATGTGCTCTCAATTGTTGACCATATAAAGAGCCAAGGTTTGTGGGTGAATAACGCTCATTTGTTTGGTTTTTGTCTTGGTGGGATGGTATCTGTCATGATAAATGCGATAAGGAAGGATTTTGATAGAACTATACTCATGACCGTTGGCGGGGAAATGGCTACACTGATGTGGCACTCACCTACACTGGCATTTTTCAGAAGAAGTGTTGAAAAACTGAAGTCCACAGGTAAGATAAAACACTTTATCGAAGACCAGAAGAAAATGAAAGAAGTGTTTGAAGAACAGTTGAAAGTGCTGAAACAATTTAAGAGTGTTGAAGAGATGCAAAATAGTCATATCCATCCTTATCTCAAACTTGATCCAATTGCTTACGCACAATTTGTCGATAAGAATAAGATAATCTTTGTTGAAGCACTCTTTGATAAAGCTCTACCGCTGAGAAGTAGGAAACTCTTATGGTACGCTCTTGGAAAACCGAAAAGATACATCATACCAAGTGGACATGTGACGTGGCTTCCATTGCAATTTTTCATCGCACGATTTATCCTTATGAATATGGGAATAAGAGAGTTCAAAAAACAGATGGAAGTTTTGAAAAAGATAGAA
>CAZOAS010000061.1:0-9370 GCA_964577745.1 uncultured Fervidobacterium sp. | reverse complement strand
CGATCCAAGAAAAGTGCCCAAACAAATTTAGAAGATATCCATATCATTATTAAAAGTACAACGGAAATCGCTGCGGCGTACCCCATTTCGTATCGCATAAATCCGAAGTCTTCGATATGGTTAACTATGAGTTGACCAGAGTATTGTGGTGTTGGATTTGAGCCAGAGAGCATTACACCTATGTATCCAGCTTGGAATGTTGAAACAACGGACATCACAGCTCCAAACAACATCTGTGGCTTCATCAGAGGAATAGTTATGTAAAATATCTCCTGCCACCTTTTGGAGATTCCGTCTATGTACCCTGCTTCGTAAACTTCGGGATCAGTATTTAATACACCAGCAAGCATAGCAAGAAAGCCAACTCCCATACTACTCCAAATCGTTACAACAACCATTGTCGGGAATAAAAACTTCGGTGATTGGAGCCACTGTATCGGTTGGTCTATTATCCCCAGATTCAAAAGTAAACTATTCAAATATCCTGATTTATCTCCACTGAATATCGTGAGCCATATAACTTGCATAGCAACACCAACGGTCATCGATGGAGAGTAGATGATAAGCGCCAAGATAGTTCGTGGTATCCTTGGAATCTGTGCGAGCATCCAAGCGAGTGTAAATGCCAAAAAATAGCCAAGTGGTCCGACTATTATTGCGAATTTTATCGTGTTTGGTAAAACATATTGCATGAACACGCTATCTGTTGTAAAGAGCGTGATGTAATTTTTGAATCCAATGAACTTTGGGAATTGGATTGTGTTGAAATTTGTAAAGGAAAGTAATATAGCGAGTACCGTCGGCACAATTATAAATATAGAAAACAGTATAACGTACGGTGATAGAAAAGTTATAATCCATCTTCTATCGTATCTTTTCATATGCCAGCACCTACCGATGGTTTCTTTTTGTATAGTTTTAAAATATCATCGAGTGTGTAAATCTTAAATGTTTTTACAGGCTTCCCATCCTTGTAATATCCAAATTCTTCCAATTTTCTTGCAAATTCTTTATTTACCACATTAACACCATCGTCAACTGCAACTCTGAGCACTTTCCCTTCGAGTACGACTTTGTTCCATATATTACTTATTTCCCTTTCGAGTACGTAACTTGCGGGCATCTTAGGAACTTCTTGAAGCCATTGGAATTGTTCTTTTACTGTCTGTAAATCTTCTCTTTTCAATGGTACATTCTCCAATGCATAACGATTTGAAGGAAAGAATAGATATTCTATACCATAGGTACTAACAACTTGGTTTACGAAATTCTTTTGCGTTTCCGGTGATAGCCACCATTTAACAAATCCCCAAGCTTCTATTGGATATTTCGTATCGTTAAATATCGCCACCGCTTGTGCTGATCCAGTTTGCCATCTTTCGATGGTGTTACCGTATCTTACACCAGGTGAAGTTCTTATACCCCATCGCCCTGCGAGTTCGGGAGCTGCGATAGTTAACTGTACGTACGTTGTTAAATTTCCCACGCCTATTGGAATTTCCCCTTTTCTAAAGCTTTCAAAGAAGTTCGCAACTTGAACAGGCATACCATACATTGTAAAGAGTTCGGTCATTTCTTTCAAAGCCTTTAGCGTTTCCGGGGAATCGATTGCGGTTTTGACCCCGTCTTGTGTAAATAATTTACCGTGGTATTGCATAATGAACGGTGCGGTGGTCATCCAAGCTTTAAACGATGTGGAACCACCGAGAGGAATATAGAAATTCATACCGTTTCTTTGCAATTCTGGAAGTATCAACTTAACATCATCCCAAGTTTCTGGAAGTGGAATTTTGAGATAGTTCAAGATATCTTTTCGATAGAAAAGCACGTAAAAATCCAGTGTTTCAGGTAATCCGTAACACTGATTTTCGTAAAAGTACGGTAATAAGGATCCAGGATAGAAATTATCGAGGAACTCACCGAAGTCTGAAAACCTCATCAAATTAAGTGCTGCACCACGGATACCCATCTCAAATGGTATCCAGTTACTTATACCCAATGCAACATCCGGTGATTTTTTAGCGGCATTTGCGAGTATAAGTTTTTGTTCGTCACGCATTATCGACAAATTGACGTAAATACCTGTTTTTGGTGTGAAATCTTTGTCTATCAATTGCTGGAGTATATCAACGTACGGTCTTGGTCTATTGACCCAAACATTCAACACACACACGTAACCTTCTTTGTACCTTAGTTCTTCCGATGGTTTCGACGGTTTGAACGAATTGATAAATCTCTTCGTCCCTTCCATAAATACTTTAATAGGCGAAGGTCTGATGATTTTGTCTAAGGACTTGCCTTGATAAACGTAAATCTCATCGATAAGTAACGGCATCTGTCTTAAACTGTTGTACACATTGCTGATTTCCGACATTACAGATCCACTGCTACCTATAAGAGTATCGATTTTGTTAGGGATAACGTTTGGGTCCTTAGCTAAGCGCTCAAGTATCATCTGAGCGATTTGTAACGATGTGTAATCAGCATTAATTCCGTTGTTGATATTTTTCACCATATCTTTGTAGCTTTTCAATCTCTTTATAAGTTCCTTGAGTTCATTATCTATATTTGGAAAGTAATCTCTGATCTCCCATTCAACAGTTTTGTTTGGCTTACCCCCTATTATATACTTAACACGTAAGGCGAGTTCATTTATATAATCCATTATTTCTTTCAACCCAAGTAGGACATCTTGATAAATAGAAGTATTGACCTCAAATTCTATGTAATGCTCTCCCTTTGTAAGGTAAAGATTGATTTCTGACTTATTATTTAAATCTTTCAAACTTTCTATTTTCCAATTCGCCGTGTATTCGAATCTGATGTTTTTCAAATCTTCGAATGGTACATGACTATCTATCTTTACTTTTCTGAAAACAGTAGTGTTTGGTTTGAAATCTTGTTTGTACTTAACCGCTACCTTGTAATATCTATCCTGTGGAACGGAGAATTTATAAACAACGCTTTGACCTGGATAAGACCAGTTGTTTCCTCCAAATGTATTTAAAAGAAGTTTGTACGTATCGTAAGGTTTAACTGTCACATCCCTCACACTTACAGCATTTACCGATGTATCGTTTTTTGCATAAGGTTTTTCAGCTTCGATTAGAATAAATTTATCTTTGTGTTCTTGCAAGATTTTTGTTCCGTCGTACTTTGGTAAATTTTCAGTCCTTTCAAATGAGATACCTTTCAACTGTATTTTTCCAGATTTGAGAGTTATTCGTACTTTATTAATTCCAGAATTGATTTTGAACCAAAGAGGATATTTGTATATTTTTGTCGTATCCTCAAGCACGTAAGATACAACGTTTCTAAGGACATGTTGACTTGGTACCATTTCATCGCCGTATCGATTTTTTGGAAATTTGAATGTATCGTACTGCCAATACTGAATTAAAGGAAGTGCCTGGGCTTCTAAGAATGGAAATTCATCGTTTATCTGGACTGAAATTTCAGGAGGTAATATTTGATTTGATAGTACAACATACTGAAGCTTCAGATTCCAGTATCCTGCTTGTTGTGCTGAAAACGTAAATTCAACAGATTTTTCAGGTTCAAGTTCGACAGAAACCTGGGGAGAAGCCCAGAGGGTCTCCCCAGTCAATGGAGGGGTTTTGATTTGCTTTACATATTTTGAGTATTCAATAAGTTCATTTTCAGATGCTAAAGCAAGTACAGTGGATAGTACGAAAACAACCAATAAAAATATTCTTCTCAAGAAACGTTGCCCTCCCGATAGATACAATTTTGTTGAATTATTTTGTCATTATAGAAATTTTCTTTATAGCGTTTTGATATTGGTCATTTGCTATCTTGTTGAGTTGTTTTGCAAAGTCTGCGATGTTAATTGGTCCTCTCATAGCGTTCCAAATGACATCTCCGATATTTGCGTTTGGATTGTCACCAACTTTAATACCTGTTGGAGCTGTCCATCTTGATTGGATATAACCCGGTACAATCTTTACACCTTCGATGATACCTGAGCTAATCTTTGCGTATGCTTCGTCAAGTCCCGGATAGAGTTTCTTTACCGCAAAGTATTTGTCGAGTACAGCCTTTTCTGTTGTCAACGGCATAGATGACCACTGATTTTTCTTATCGATTTCCAATCTCTTCAAAATTCCATCTCTTCCAAATGTAACAAATTTTGCGAATAAGAAGGCTTCTTTTGGATTCTTTGTAGTCTTTGATATAACGAAGAAATCACCAACAACAGGGGTTCTTCCACCAGGTACACCTATAAATCTATTCTTAAATGGAAGAGTTGCAAAAGATGGAGTATCCCAGGTTCCAGACCATCTGATCGCTATCTTACCTTGGTTCCAAACGTCACCGTACCAACCTGCGTTGTATTGTTTCTTTTGTTCGTCTGGAAGTGCATCATAAACGTATTTACCTTGCCAGAGTTGTTTTGCTATGTTGACTGCTTCTACAAATGATGGGTCATCGAGATTGTACTGTTTACCGTCCCATGTGTACCAACCAAGTCTGAGGTTTTTCATCGCTGGATACCACTCAGGAATTTGTACTTCTTCCGCAAGACCGATTATTCCGTCTTTTGGTATTGTTAATTTTTTAACTGCTGACAGAAATTCTGCCCACGTTGGTCCAAACTTGAGAGGTTTGACGTTGTATTTTTCGAATAGGTCATCGTTAACGAAATAGCCCATGAAGTACAAACCAGCTGGTATCGCGTATATCTTGTTGTTGTAAACTGTTGCATTCCTTATTGGAGCTGGGATATTTTTCCATTCAGGATCTGCCATAGCCATCTTTGTCAAATCGAGAGCCCAGTCGTTTGTTAATGCCATAGGAATGTTTGGAATCATAATTACATCTGGTAATTTTCCAGCAGCTGCTTGTGCAATTAGCCAATCTTCGTAGTTACCTTCCGCTGTCACAATCTTAACTTCAATATCTGGGTAAAGCTTCATGAATTCCTCAACCATCGCCTTTTCGATATCCAGTCCAAGGTTCCAGTTAACGTATGTAATCGTAACTTTCGCAAGCCCAAGTACCGCAAATACCATCAACAAACTTACCAATAGCAGCTTTCTCATACCTTTCCCTCCCTTTACAATAGTTGTGAGTTGTAAGTTTCGAGTTGCAAGTGTGCAAAATACAGTAAAAATTACGAATTTAGCCGTCCAAGTATGACTTCGATTTTGTGTTCTTTACCATCTTTGACAATTGGTACTTTATCAACCTCCTTTCCATCGAATAGAATTTTCTTTACACCATAGCTTACATGTTCTGTGTTCTTTACTTCAAATAAGTAAGTTGTGTTATCAAAGACTCTTTTGTATTTAAAACCAGACCAATCTGATGGAATAACTGGATCAATGTCTACATAACCGTAATTTGGTCTTATACCAAGTATCCAATGTGTTGCTACTCTTTGGAGCCACTGAGCTGATCCAGTGTACCAAGTCCATCCTCCACGACCGTAGTATGGTGAGATAGGTCCATCGGAATTACCACATGTTACATACGGTTCCGCCCAATAATTATCTATATCGTAACTCCTGTAAGGTGGGCATATACCTTTGTAAGCTTTGTACATAGCTTCCACATCTCTCATCAACGCGAATGCCCATACCGCCCACGTTGCCGCATGTGTGTAAACACCACCGTTTTCACGTAAACCAGGTGCGTAACGTGTTATGTAACCGATATCTTTCTGTGGTTTTGTGTAAGCGGGATAAAGTAACAACGCACCGTAATCTTTCAGAAGATATTGCTTTACTGATTCCATTGCTTTTATTTTGCGTTCATCATCTGTGATGTTACTTATCACCGCCCATGTTTGCGCATTAAGGAAGATTTTTCCTTCATCGTTTTTCTTTGAACCAACCTCTTCTCCGTTGTCCTTTGTTGCCCTTATGAACCATTCACCGTCCCATGCGTATTTATTCACAGATTCTTTCAATATTTCCAGCACGTCTTTACACTTCTTTGCAAATCTTAAATCACCTTTCTGTTCCAGAAGAGGTATGAAGTCATCTAACAGCTTGTACATAAAGTGAGCCAGCCAGATACTCTCACCTTTCCAATCCGTTCCTACTGCGTTCATTCCGTCGTTCCAGTCATTTTCACCAATTAAAGGCAAGCCTCTTGGCGAAAATCTCTTGAACGATTTTTCTATAGCTCTCTTGCAGTGTTCATACAACGTTGCCTGTCCACCATCTACGAATGGGACAACTTCATCAAGAATAGAATAATCAAGCGTTTCTTTGATGTATTCCTGTGTTATGAACGGTAACCACAATAAATCATCAGAACAATGTGTTCTTGGTCCACCACCACGGATGGTAAACCACCAGTGCAACACATCACCCTCTTGGAATTGATGAGCTGCATGCAAAAGAATCTGCTTTCTTGCAAGTTCAGGTTTAATTGCGAAGAATATCTGTGCATCCTGTAACTGGTCTCTGAAACCATAACCGGCTGAGACTTGGTAATATCCGGATTTCGCCCAGATTCTTCCAGATATGGCTTGGTACTTAAGCCAGTAATTCGTCATTACGTTCAGTCCATCATCTGGAGTTTCAACTAACTCTCTTTCAAGCATATCCATCCAGAACTTCTTCACATTTTCCAGCTCATTTCTTGCACTATCGATATTCGTATACCTTTGCTCAAGTGTTTTTGGATCCTCTTCACCGATCTTTGCGGCACCAATTGTAAAGACTATCTCTTTCATTTCACCCGGCGCAAGATCAATTTCAACTTGCAACGATGCACATGCATCACCGAATCTATCGCATTTATTCGGTAACGTATTCGTTCTCATCGCTTGTGGATGTTCTTCACTGCCGTACATACCAATGAAGCTTTCCTTATCACACGTGAACGACTTTACAGGTACACTGACACTGTGAAACGCTATATGATCCCAATCGGTGTTATTCCATCTTCCCTTTTCATCTGGAAATTGTCCCAAGTATTTTTTCACATAGATAGTGTTATTTTCAAAGGAAGGATCAATGAATAACTTGTGGAATTCTCTATGCTCATCTGGGAAGTTGCCGAGTACCCATTCAAAGTAAGAAGTGACATCAAGTTTTCTTGGTTTGTTATCTTCATTCTTCAACGTTAACCACGCAAATTCTACAGGAGAATCTATCGCAACGAAGACTCTTAGCTCTGAATATATATTGTCAACTTTATGCTTATAAATCGTGTAACCTATACCATGTACAACTTCGTAAAATTGGTACACAGCTTTAACAGGCTTCCATGTGGCAGACCAGAACCTGCCACTTTCAATGTCTCTTATATAGTAATACTTTCCCCAGTTATCTTTGATGAGGTCTTGGTACAGTCTGGTAATTCTATTCTGACCTGCGTTACCTCGCCATGAATAACCACTACCTGTATGAGAAGCTATTATCGAATAATCGCCGTTGCTTATAACATTAACCCACGGGCGTGGAGTGTAAGGATTTGTGATTACATATTCTTTTCCATCTTTGGTGAAATAACCGTATTTGCTTTCAAATAATCTGTCCATAGAATTCTTCACTCCCCTTTAACTCTTATCAGTTTATCGGAAACCGGAGACCGGAATCCGGAATCGGTAAGTTTAAATCTTAATATTTTTCCACTTCGGGATTGTAAATTTACTGTTGTACATTTTACTCCATCGATAATAATTTCAACTTTCTTATCGTAATCATCGTAATTGTTCAAAAAGACTATATCTTCTCTGTCGGATCTACGAATGTATCCATCAACAAAACCGTCTTCTGAAATCAAATCAAGAGTTTTTCGTATACCCACAGCCTTACAAATGCTTTCTATTACCTTCAATTTGTACTCTCTTTCGAGTTCAACTCCACAACCAAGCATAAAGATCAAGCCATTTGAAAAATTCTTTTTAAAAGCACAGACATTTCCATCATTATCCCATCCGAAAGGTTCATATTCACCGCATAGTTCGTAACCATCTATATGATAGGCGTTCACTTCTGTATCAAAGAGATGTGCAAATTTCCAACCGTACTTATCCACTTTGGAAATTTCAAGCATTTTGTACAGTTCAAGGCATTCATCTCCAAATTCATCGTACAGGGGAATTTCCGGGAATAGAACCAACTTTCCACCATCTTTTACATACCTTGTCAATTTAATTTGAACATCCCTTGGCATGAATATGTACGAAAAAACCCACAAAGAGTTGAAAATTTTTGGATCTAAATCACCATCTTGCTCAAGATTGACACCACCAAAGCTGTAATTCAAAAGCTTAAGTCCTCTGATAACACCGTCGAATATCGAGATATTTCTTTTGAAAGATAAATCCGAAATGCTAAAGCCGTGTTCTGAGAAGTATTCAGTTGAATAATACGAAGGTATGAAACCAAAGAAAGTTTCAAAAACAGGTTTTGAACACAAAAGCTCTTCTTCAATTTCCCTTATCTCTGTTATCAAATTTTTTAAAACGTAATAGCTCTTTCTCAATTCCCCATTTTTCCCTATCGGAGCTTGCCAATCGTGGTACTTTCCCATCAAACCAGCATCTTCTGGATTTTCTCCACCAACGAACATGTAATAATTTATTCCGTTCATCCCCTGGCCAACACATAATCGTGATGTAAGGTCTAACGTGGACGGTAACAACTTTGGTCGATCCATTTGAAAACCACTTTGAAATTCAGCAGAAAACAACGGCTGATTCCTATTCTGAACTGCGTACATAATAGCGTTGGCAATTGCAAGATCTGAAAAATTCTCGTGTACAACATTGCCTATATAATAATCACCAGACAGTATTGCGTTTTCTATTTTTGAAGCATTCATAAGTTGTGAAACACCAATTGGATAATTCTTGCCCCTCTTTGCATACTCAACCATGTCAAAACCGTGTATGTTCACGATCACAGGTACATCTATTCCCGACTCTTTCACGTAATTTGCAAGCGTTTGGAGATATTCAGCATAGTATTCCCTTGAAAATTCATGATACCTTTTCAATAACCTTTTTGAAAAACTTTTACCGTAACTCCAACTTCTTAGTTCTTCATAACACTCCATATCAGTACGTTTTAAAAATTCTTTGAAACGTATTATCGTATCTTCGTTATAGTCTCCATGCCCTGTTATCCACTGTAACATACCAACTTCATTGTCTATTTGAACAAGAATGACGTTATGATTCTTTACAACACTCAACACATTTTCATACCATCTTTTTACATATTTCAAAAAATCTTGGTGTAAGTACGAAAAAACTCGAGTTGGATGAATTTTACCATCTATCGTCTTTGCTATTGCATTCGGAACTTTTTCATAGATCCAACCAGGAAGACCTTCATTCTTCAATTCAGACATTATATACGGTCCTGGTTTGAATATAACGTCAAAT
>CAZOAS010000060.1:0-9394 GCA_964577745.1 uncultured Fervidobacterium sp. | reverse complement strand
GAGTATTATCACTAAAAATCTCAAAAAGCTTTTTAAATATTATATCATATTCGTCAAGAATTTGTTCAGTTACTTTTCACTTTCATCAGCCAAAACATAAAAGGAGCACCAATAAGGGAGGTTATTATGCCGACCGGAATTTCTACAGGATTCAGGAGAGTTCTTGAGAGGGTATCACAGATGGACATAAGCATGCCACCTATCAGTATTGTGGCGATGATGTTGCTTTTGTGCTTTGGACCAGCTATTATTCTTGCCATGTGAGGAACTATTAGACCAACAAAACCTATTACACCTGTCTTGGAAACAAATGTTGCAGTGACGAACGAGCCAAGTAAATAAAAGACCCATTTAATAAATTCAACATTCACGCCAAGGCTTTTCGCTTCTTTTTCACCAAGTGTCATCGCATCAAGTTGCCTGCTACAAGCTAATGCGAAAACAATAAAAATTAACAGAGAAATTGATGGCAAAATCGTATCTTTAAGTGTTATGCCAGAAAAAGAACCGAAAAGCCATACGTGACCAGTGATGAGTGTTTTGTTTGCAATGTTTAACAGCAACATACTACCTGCTGAGAACATCGTGCTTACAAGCACACCGCTTAAAACAAGATGTACAACGGGTATTACACCTTCTCTTTTAGCTAACGCTATTGTAAGAAGCGAAGCTAAAACGGCAAAAGCGAAGCTCATCGTAGGTATACTCACGTGGGCTATCGAATTTACAAGGAAATAAACAGCAAGTAATGCACCAAAACTTGCTCCAGCCGATGTACCAACAAGATATGGGTCAACAAGTGGGTTTTTCATTATTGCTTGAAATACGTTTCCAACTATCGATAGTCCAATTCCAGTCAATGTTGCCATCAAAACTCTTGGAAATCTTAGATTCCAGATCATGTACCGTTTGGGTGTGTCTTCGAACAATAGTTTGAAAAGCTTAAATATACTTACATTGACTGTACCAAAAGATAAGTTAATTAAGAAAACAAATACAAAAAGGACAGGGAGAGAGATTCTCCCTGTCTTTAAGATGAAATTTTTTATCTTACTCAAATTATTTTCCTCCGTAGAAGAAGTTGTAGAATATGTCTAAATATTTGAATATGTGAGGCGCCGCTTGACTGACTTCGTCACCATCAACAACAAGTAATCTGTTGTTTTTAATCGCTTTGAGGTTCTTCATTATTGAGTGATTTTTCACAGATTGTTCAACAGCTTTTACGTCACCATAAGCACCAATAACTATTATGTCTGGATCTTGTTGGACAAGCCATTCCCAGCTTACAGAAAGCCAGCCGTTGTTACCAGAATATGGAGCTGCGATGTTTCGTCCACCGGCTATGACTATTAATTCGTTCATATAAGAACCTGTTCCTGCTGTCCAGAGTTCTTTTACTTTGTCATCTGGAACTGTGATTGTGAAGAACACAGTTGGACGTTTTTCTAAAGGTATTTTAGACGATTTTTGACCTATCTCCGTCATTTTAGCTCTTAATTCTTCAACAACTTTATCTGATTTACTTTTAACATTGAAAACAGCGCCAAGTTGACCAACAGCTTTTATTATATCGGTCAAAGTGTTGGCATTTAAAACGTATGTTGTTAAGTTAGCTTTTTCAAGTTTTGAAACCTCTGGAAATTGGAATCCACCAAATGTGAGAACCAAATCCGGTTTGAGTGAGTAGATTTTTTCGATGTTCAGTGGAACCATGTTACCTATGTTTTCAGCCTTTTTGTAGTTATCCCATGCTGTGACACCAACTATTCGATTTTCCAAACCAAGTGCTTGAAGGTACCTTGTTGCGCTTGGAGCGGCTGATACCACTCTTCGTGGTGGCATCGGGATGTTTACAATCCTTCCTGCATCATCGACCACGGCTATAGCAAGTGATAATACCGTTACCAAAAGAAAAGATAAAAGCACCAACTTCCTTAAACTTTTCATACACCTAAACCTCCTCTTTGCAAAAATTTTTTGCCATCCCCAGGCATCGTGGTGGATGGCTACCTTCCTTCGTACGTCAGGTCTCCCGACTTGTGGATCATCCTACTCTCCACACCTTCCCAGCTTGTGCCAGTGGTTTATACGTGGATTTCGTCCCCACTTACGGTGGCGGCCCCGTGCCGGATTTTCACCGGACTTCCCTTGGACATACGAAGGGAGGTTTATTTGTTTTTTTATATTATATCTCTTGCAGTTGTAAAGTGCAACAATTTCATTGTTTGATTTTTCACTTTTTGGTGCTTTTTGTTGGTTTTAATGCAAATTTTCTCAATCTGTATATGTTAAACAAACTGTATGCTCCTAAAAGCCAAAGTAAGAAATCTGCGTAAGTTGGGACTGATACATTCTCACCAAGAAATATATTCACAAAAGAAAATGCGAAATTCAAAAACATATATCCAGCTGCGATTAAGAAGAGAATACTTCCAACGTACAGATGAGCTATTTTATACGATGTTGAAGGTTTTCCGAATTCTCTGAATCCACTTAAAAGAACAAGTGAGAATGTTAGTAAAACCAATGAAAAAATGTATTCTTTTTGAAGAAAATAGAGAAGAGTCACGATTACTGAAAGTACAATTGAAAACCAAAGAGTTATGTTTACTGATCTCATATTAGTATCCTCCCAACAAGATTTACCAGTAGGGCAAGAATATACGATATCGTAAAGCTATAAACAATTGAGAATAGAGTGTATTTATTACTGTTAGTTTCAGATTTTATCGCCGCAAGTGTTGCAAAACATGGCATGTATCCCAGTATAAAAACCATCAATGTGGCGGCTGTTAGTGGCGATAGAATGACCTTATCTATACTTCCGTAAAACTGAGCAAATGATGATACTATTATCTCCTTTGCAACACCACCGAATATCAATGCGGATACTGTTTGCCAGTTGAAACCAAGAGGTTTGAATATAAACTCAAGGTTTTTACCAATCATTGCAACAAAGCTCTTTTCGATATTATTTGGATCTGGAAAATAAGTCAGTATCCAAATTATCACACTAACTGAGAAGATAATCGTGCCGGCCTTTTCGATGAAATGTTTTCCTCTGTTCCACATGTACGTTAAAACATTAGATAACTTTGGTAATCTGTAACGTGGAAGTTCCATGATGAAAGGTACAGTTTCTCCTTTCAGCACAACCTTGTTGACAATTCTTGAAGAGAGTGCTGTTAGTATTATACTAAGCAAGTATATGAAAAAGAATGCTTCTGCTTTGTACTGAGAAAATGCCACACCGATTATCATTAAATAAACTGGTATTCTTGCATTACAACTTATGAACGGTGAGACAAGTATAGTAGTTATACGCTCTCTTTCATCCGATAGTCCGCGTGCCGCCATTATAGAGCTTACGTTACATCCGAAACCAAGAAGAAGGGTCATAAACGACCTTCCAGTTAGCCTAAGTGAATACATCAATTTATCCATCAAAAATGCTATCCTTGGTAAGTAACCGCTCTCTTCCATTATCCCAAGTGCCAAAAAAAGCGCAAATATACTTGGAATAAAAGAAAGTACACTTCCGACTCCGTTGATTATACCGTCTGAAATTAGCGATGTGAGAAGCGTTGAATTTCCAATCTTTTCAGCGAGTTTTCCAAAGAGAAATTCAAGTAATCCAACAAGTGGTTCTGAGACTTTGAATGTGAAGTTAAACGCTAAGTACAAAAGTGAAAGAAATATGGGTATACCAAGGTATTTATGTGTTAAAACATGGTCTACAGCTTCGACCACTGAGAGCGTGTTCGATGATTTTTGTACACAACGTGATAGAACAGAATTTATGTATTCGTATCTTCGTTTAGCTATCTGGATTGCTATTTCTTCATCGAAAGTATTCTGACAATTACGCGATCTTTCCCTGACGAATTTATCCCCTTCAAGCAACTTGACTGCAAAAAAGCGTTTATTATATTCTTGAGTGAAACAAATTTCCAAAGATTTTATCAAAGATTCAATCTCGTGACCGTAATCGAGGAATTTAGTTCGTGTTTCTCTTTTAAAAACACGAACAATTGTTTCCCTAAGCTCATCAATACCCTCACCTGTATGAGCAGATGTGAAAACAACGGGAACGTTTAAAAGCGTTTGGAGAGTTTCTTTGTCAAAATTTACGCCGTTTTTCTTTGCTTCATCTATGGCGTTGAATACAGCGATGACATTCAAACCTAATTCGATAGCTTCAAGTAACACATACATTCCTTGCTCAGGGCTCATACTATCGATAACAACAACTGTAACATTTGGAGGAGTGAAAACAAGGAAATCGCGGGTGACTTTCTCATCGATTGAAGTTGCAGAAAGCGTATAAGTTCCTGGTAAGTCTATGAAATGGAGAGTGTATTCTTTGTAAGTTGTTGCACCTTCTATTCGTGTAACAGTAACTCCTGGCCAATTTGCAACATATTGCCTTGCTCCCACGAGTTTATTGAAAAGACTTGTCTTGCCTACGTTCGGATTTCCCAACAATCCAACAGTTATTACCATTCCCACACCTCCGGGTTTTACCCGTATGAGTTTCTCAACTTTAGTCTTCCAGTGATTTAACTGGAAGTACAAGAACTTTCGAAAGTTTGCCAAATCCTATATCAAAAGTTCCAACTGAGGTTATCACCATTTTGTCTGATGTTATTTCTATGGTCGCACCTTCGATTACACCGCGTTTTTCCAAAGCAAATCGTGCCATCCGACCTGCTTTTATCTCAACTACTTTGTATTTCCCTGGTTCAACAAAAGTCGCTGGCAAAGGTTGATTTTCAACAATTTCTACTTCTACAACTTCCGCTTCAGAATTTCTAAGTGAGATTAATTTGCTGAAGACTTTATAAATCTTTGGATCGCCCATTGGAGCTGCTTTAACAACTTCAATTTTCACACCAGGAAGTATACCAACTGCTCGTAACTTTGCAGAGATATCAGATTGATACAGTCTTTTCACCTCCGCAATCGCTCCAACTGGTACTTCCGATAGCCTCATAAAAATCACCTACTTACATCTTTTTATGTTATTGTAATTGAGAATCATTTGCAATAAGATTTTACAATATGAGCCTTAAAAAGTCAATAATAAAACGTGAAATTAGTAACATGTTATTGAATAAATAAATTATAGTTGACTATGACAAAAAATAGTCGTATAATAACCGTATAGGTAATTTTTTGCTTGTATACTCTTTTAAACTAAGTTTTGCAAGTTTTTTCTTTATTAAAGCGCTTTTTTGTGGGGGTGAGTAGCATGGAAAAGGAAAAGGTGTACAAGTTTATTGAAGAGAACGAAGTTAGGTTTATAAGACTCCAGTTCACAGATATCAACGGTACGATGAAAAACGTCGAGATTCCTTCTGATGAGCTTGACACAGCTTTGGAGACTGGTATCATGTTCGATGGTTCTTCAGTTGAAGGTTTTGCAAGGTTGCACGAATCGGATATGTATCTAAAACCTGACGTGAACACAGTTGCAATTCTGCCTTGGACATTTGATGGGTACAGGAGTGCACGCATTATCTGTGATGTTTACAACGACCCGGAAAATCCTTTTGAAGGAGACCCACGCAACCGACTGAGGAAGGTTGAAGAGAAAGCTCGTTCGATGGGATTTATCCCATACGCGGGTCCCGAGGTAGAGTTTTTTATTCTTCCAAGGGAAAAGGGAAAACCAGTATTTGAATTCTTAGATGATGGAAGTTACTTTGACTTGCTCCCTGTTGACATAGCTGAGCACATTAGAACGCAAGTGTCAGTCCATCTTGAAGAAATGGGGTTAGATGTTGAGACAACACATCACGAAGTTGCACCTTCGCAACATGAAGTGGACTTTAGATACGCTGAACCTATCACTTCCGCTGACAATGTTCAAACAGTTAAGTTAGTTATCAAAACCTTAGCCATAAAGAACAACCTTTATGCAACATTCATGCCAAAACCTTTCTTTGGTGTTAATGGAAGCGGTATGCATGTGCATATGAGTTTATTTACTCTGGATGGTAAAAATGCCTTCTATGATCCAGATGCACCAGATGGAATTTCCCAAACGATGAAGTATTTCATAGGTGGTTTGATATTGCACGCAAGGGAAATTACAGCTATCACAAATCCAACAGTTAACAGTTACAAGCGCCTTGTACCAGGTTACGAAGCACCTGTGAATATCGCTTGGAGTAAAGGTAATAGAACTGCTTTGATAAGAATTCCAAAAGCAAGAGGAAAGGCAACAAGGCTGGAATACAGAGCTCCAGACCCATCTTGTAATCCATACTTAGCTCTTGCTGTTATGTTTGCTGCTGGGCTTGATGGAATCGAAAATAAGATAGAGCCACCTGCAGCTGTAGAAGAGAATATTTATAGAATGTCCGAAAGCGAAAAAGCCCAGAGAGGAATTAATAAATTGCCGGGAAGTCTCAAAGAAGCTTTATTAGAAGCTGAGAAAAGTCAGTTAGTTCGCAATGTGCTTGGTGAGCATGTCTGGGAAAAATTCTTGGTTTTAAAGGAACGTGAATGGTGGGAATACTCAACAATGGTTACGGAATGGGAGAGAGTTAAGTACGAGAATATTTAATTATTTCGCATATTTGAAAGGATTGGTTAAGTAAGTGTTTTTACCGACGACTTTCGAAGAGTTAGAAAGAAGAAAATGGAATACACTTGATGTTATATTCGTGACGGGTGATGCGTACGTTGATCACCCGTCTTTTGGTGTTTCATTGCTTGCAAGGTTTTTGGAGTCTAAAGGATACAAAGTTGGAATCATTGCTCAACCAACGAGTGTAGATGATATAAAACGATTGGGAAAACCGAATTTATTCTTTGGTGTTACTTCGGGCAACGTTGATTCAATGGTTGCTAATTACACTGCATCGAAGAAAAAGAGAAAGAGTGATGATTACACTCCAGGTGGTATTAACAACAAAAGACCAGACAGAGCGGTTATACAGTACGTGAATATGATAAGGCAGGTTTATAAAGATTCATTAATCGTTATAGGTGGAATAGAAGCCAGTTTAAGAAGGTTTGCTCATTACGATTGGTGGAGTGATAAAGTTAGAAAGTCTATATTGGTCGACTCCAAGGCAGACATACTCGTTTACGGAATGGGCGAACGAGCTATATTAGAAATTGCGAAAAGATTAGAAAGCGGTCAAAACATAGATGGGATACGTGGTACCGTTGTGTGGAAGAGTAAATTGGATAACTTGCCAGAAAACTTCGAAGTTGTTGAATTACCTTCCTACGATGAGGTTTCACAGGATAAAGATGCGTATGGTAAGATGTACACGCAAATCGCTTTACTTACTGATCCATTTAAAAATATAATCTTATTGCAAAAGCAAGATACAAGGTACGTTTTACAATATCCACCTGCTTATCCATTGACAACAAATGAACTTGATGAGTTGTACTTACTTCCTTACGAAAGACGCGTACATCCGTATTACGAAAGCCAAGGGAAAGTCAAAGCTATTGAAACGGTTAGATTTTCCATCACAGCGGTACGTGGTTGTTTTGGGAATTGTTCATTTTGTGCAATTGCTAATCACCAAACAACGCATGTAGTTTCCAGAAGTGAGGATTCAATTCTTGAAGAAGTTAAAATTTTGACAAAGATGCCGGAATTTCGAGGTACTGTCGTTGACGTGGGCGGACCAACTGCAAATATGTACGGTTACAGATGCTCAGTAAGAGAAACCAAAAGGCAGTGCGAAAAACATTGTATGCATCCAAAAGTTTGTAACATTGTCAAGAAAAGTAATAGCTCAAAAGCTTTCATAGAGTTACTTGAAAAGGTTAAAAGCATTCCAAGGGTAAAGAATGTATTTGTAGGTTCTGGAATAAGGCACGATTTGATTATGGAATCGGATGATAGAGATTACATCATCGAAAAACTTGTTGATTTCACATCTGGACAACTCAAGCTTGCTCCAGAACACGCTCATCCGTATGTTTTAAAATTAATGAGAAAACCTTCTGCAGAGATGTTTATCGAATTTAAAAGGTTATTCGAAAGCATTGCAAAAAGAAAAGGTCAGGAAAAGTACGTCATTGGTTATTTCATAGTTGGTCATCCGGGCGAAGGTGAAAGGGAAAACCGATTTCTCAGAGATTTTATCAAAAAACATCTTGGATATATCCCACAACAGATACAGATATTCACTCCAACGCCAGGTACTTTAAGTACAACGATGTACTATACAGAAAAAGACCCATTTACAAACGAAAAAGTATTTGTTGAAAAACGTGAAAAAATGAGAGAAAAATTCAAAGAGAATATTCTCAATCTTCGATAAATACTTTATCTACGTACGGACTTGTGAATGCTCTGAGAGCACATCCATAACTCATTCTGAATTTCACAATATCACCAACTTTGAAATCCTTATCACATTCTGTTACATCAATTATTAGATGGTCGCTTGAGGCATGTAACACTTTCATATTTGGTTCGAGTGGTTTTAAACCATCTGGTTTAACATCCTGTTCTCCGATAGCCAATATTATTCTCTTTATATAGCCTCTATCTTCAAAATGTGGTGTTCTACCAAATGCATCTTTCCCGATTTCTCCATATGGGACAGACGGTTTGTAATCAACTTCTATGACTTCAGCTTCAAGAATAACGGTGTCTTGACTTAAATAAGGGATATCTCTATCTCCCGTGGCATCTGTACCAAGTATCAATCCTTCACCAATTCTGAACTGAGTTATTCCAGATGGAAGTGTACCATCTTCGAGCATCTTCAATGTAACTGTACTTCCACCACTCACTTTTAATTCGTAACCAAGGAGATTTTCAAGCTCTCTTTTGATATTGACAAGTGTGGTCATATTTTCTATAGTGGGTAACACTCCACCGTAACATCCAACGTTAGTTCCTATTCCAGTCAGCCTTGCATAACTCAATTTCTTGGCAACGTTGTATATTTCATCAATAGCCTTTTCAAACCATACACCTTCTCTTAAATCTCCGACATCTATCATGTAAATTAACTGAACATTTTTTTGAAGTTCGGAGGCTATCCTGTCTATCTCGTATGCAACATCTGGCATTGATATCAGAAATTCATCAACATACCTAATTGCAACTGGAAGTTCTGAAATCATAGGAATTCTCAACAACTGAAATGGACCAGGGATTTTATTTTCAGCTAAGCTTATGATATTCTTCAATCGAGAATCTCCAATTTTATCTATTCCATTTGACTTAAAAACTTTCGCTATTTTTGGATTTGCAAGTACGAGTTTTGTTACACCAACCAATTCTATATTATTCTTATGGCAAAGTTCTGCTATCTTTTTTGAATTGTCAGCTATCTTATTTAAATTTATGACTAATCTTGGAAAAGTGAGTTCACTCATGCAATTCCCCCCTTTTTAAAAAAGT
>CAZOAS010000059.1:0-9470 GCA_964577745.1 uncultured Fervidobacterium sp. | reverse complement strand
CAAAATAATGTGCAATCAACGAAATATATAGAAACACACCGTTTGCAGCAGCTCCTGCTATACCAAATCTAAGAGCCTTTAATCCATAATTATCAAGCAGAATTATCTCGGCGATCCTACTTGAAAGAATAAGTCCCACAAGCATAAAGGAAAACTGTATCGAAAACACCAACTTTGTAATAGAATAAATAGATTCATCCAAATTGGACTTTGAAAGACGCAAAAATTTAAGTGTCCTATTTTCTTCTATTGACCTATAAAAGAGTCTGTAATGGTTGTAAAAACCTGTTTCCAGACTTAAAACAAAAAGAGAGAGTGTTGGTATGATGAACAAATACGATATAAACATAGGAATATCGTACTGTGGAGCAAAAATAAAACCTTTCGAAACAGAATATTTAAAATGTCCCCATGCTATGAAATCATCAACCCAAGCAGCTAAGTAAGTGAAAATACCAGCAATTGTTTGATTTTTATATTTTCTCACCGCATCTATGAAAAGTCTCATCCCTTCCTTAACTTTTTTATCAACGTAAAGGTACCTTCTTATAACAGCTTGTAGCAAAGCCATTATAATCATCATACCAATGTTATATCCCAAGTAACCGTAGTATTCTCCGAAAAACTCGTAAAGTTTTAACGTCAAGACAAAACTAATTGCCCCACCGAGAAAGAAACTACCGACAACAGGAAGAAACTTTCTGATAGATGATATAAAGATGACCTGTACCCATATTACAGTTAACACGGTTAGAGAATAAGAAAAAAGAAATATCTTCCAAATATCATGCACACCACTTAACAAGAAAAAAATAACTAAAAAAACGGATGAAGAAATAAATGCGTAATTCACAGAAGAAATGTACAACTCGTATATTTTTTCAAAATCTTTCTTGTATATCAAATCGGATAAATAACGTGTTACCGAAGTCGAAACACTGCCAAAAAGGATGGTGGAAAATATAAATGTGTATATGATACCGGAGATAAGAAAGGGAATATTTTCTTGTGGAATTAGGAACTGTATCAAAAATACAGTAGTTGAAGATATAATCCATGGACCGGCAGAAATATTGGCTGAATAAAAAAATGCGAATACATCAGAAAAAAATGAATTCCTTTTCAGTAGCTTATTAAGCTCAAACCCTATCCCAGCCATGGAATCACCAACCGCTTTCGGAGTCTGTAGTCGGGAATCCTGGAGTTTGTGTTAACTAGTTACAGCAACTCGTAACTTGCTACGAAACTATTTCATGCCGATTCCGGACTCCGGATTTCGATATTAATTATACCATTTTCACTTAAAAAAAATACCCCGGATAATCTCCGGGGGTACTTGAAAAAGTTTTTCAACTCTTCCAAGGGGGGATAGGGGGGCTCTGCAATACATTTATACATGAAGCAATGTAAAATTTCAAGCTTGCCATTGTTAATTAAGTGAAACAAGAGAATCAACACAGTGTTGAATGGTTTGAAAAGTTAACTACTAAAGCTTGAATCTAAGAACGTCAGATTGACTTATCTTGATCATATGTAACTGAGATTTGCATTTAACGTTCATTTAGGATATAATATAAATAAACGATTGATATACGGATCGCGGATTTGGGACTCCTGATTCTGTTGAGTTGGAGGTGAAGTGTGTGGTGGTCGTTTATTCAGCAGCTTTACTTGGTAGTATAGGTTTTATATTTGGTTTGTTTCTTTCCTTTATGAGCGAAAAGTTCAAGGTAGAAGAGGATCCAACTGTTAAATTGATACTTGAAGTGTTGCCTGGTATCAATTGTGGTGCTTGTGGTTACCCGGGTTGCGAAGCATATGCAAAGGCTGTTGCAAAAGGTGAAAAACCAGATAAGTGTTTACCTGGTAAAAAATCTGGAGTAGAAGAAGCGATAAAAGAGATATTGGCAAAGAGATAATATTTTTTGAAAAAGAGGGAACAGATGAAAAACATTAAAATCGTAGCTTACTCCAAGACGTTCAAAAAAAGTGTCTCAGATATGGAAGAATTGTTGTTGTATGACAAGTTAATAGAAATAGATGATAATGTATCTCCAGAATTCGAAAAATTGGTTTCAAGAATAGAAAACAGGCTCTCTAAAGGAGATATCTCGCTTTTTACTTACTGGGACGAGGAATATCCGGAGGCGCTCAGGAACATACCTGCTCCTCCGGTTTTTCTCTTTGTCAAAGGCAATCTCGAATGCTTGTCATATAACCTGTTTGCTGTAGTTGGGACACGTAAGATGACCAATTACGGTAAGCAAGTTACGGAACAATTCGTCAAAGAGCTAACGAAACATTTTGCAATTGTCAGTGGTATGGCTTATGGTATTGATAGCATAGCTCATTCTACGGCACTTAAATTAGGAAAACCGACAATAGCAGTTCTTGGTTGTGGAGTTGATTACATCTATCCAAAATCAAATGAATTACTTTACAGAGAAATACTAAAAAACGGTTGTGTTGTAAGTGAGTATCTACCTTGGGAAAGACCTCAAAAATATACTTTCGTTGCAAGAAATAGGATAATCTCTGGACTTTCGCAAGGAGTACTCGTAACAGAAGCGGGTATCGATAGTGGAGCTTTAATCACGGCTAAGTTTGGTTTGGAGCAAGGGAAAGATATATTTGCAGTACCCGGAGACATAAACAAATCTTCCAGTGAGGGAACGAATTACCTCATACAAAATGGAGCTTATTTAGTAACAAAACCTTCTCAGATATTGGAATATTACGGTTTCAAAGAACATCAAAAATTGATAGAGTTAACTCAAGAAGAAAAGTTAATTATCGAAGCATTATCGACTGAACAAACGCTCGAAGAAATTTGCGAAAAAACATCGAAAAGTCTATCGGAAATTGTGGTTTTAATAACGATATTAGAACTTAAAGGACTTATTTACAAAACAGAATTTGGAACGTATGCAAGAGCGATTTAACACTACGGACTCCAGATTACGGAATCCGTAAAAACAAGGAGGTTTTCTATGCGACTTGTACAGACAATTTCTGAAATGAAGAAGATTTCTAAGGAGTTACTAAACGAAGGTAAAACCATTGGATTTGTACCGACGATGGGCTATCTTCATGAAGGGCATTTAAGTTTGGTTCGAAAGGCTCGTGAAGAAAACGATATCGTGGTTGTAAGTATATTTGTTAACCCTACACAGTTTGGACCTAATGAGGATTTCAACAGATACCCAAGAGACCTTGAAAGAGACCTTAGATTACTTGAACCACTAAGTGTTGATTATGTATTCTATCCAAGTGTAGAAGAGATGTATCCACAGCATTATTCCGTCTACGTCGACGAATTAGAACTTTCAAAGTATCTGTGCGGTGCAAAAAGGCCGGGACACTTCAGAGGTGTGTGCACTGTAGTAACAAAGTTATTCAATATAGTGAAACCTACTAAGGCATACTTTGGTCAAAAGGATGCACAACAATTCAGAGTATTGCGTAGGATGGTTCAAAATCTAAACATGGATGTAGAGATAGTTGAAATGCCAATCGTACGCGAACATGATGGACTTGCCATGTCTTCAAGAAACATTTATCTTAACCAAGAAGAAAGAGCAGAAGCTATAAGACTTTACAAATCCTTGTTAAAAGCAAAGGAGCTAATAGAAAATGGTCAAAATGATGTAAATATCGTAAAACAAGCGATGTACGAAATATTGAATCATCCGCTACTTAAAATCGATTACGTAGAAATCGTCGACGAGGAAACGTTAACACCTGTTGAAAAGATACAAGGAAGAGTCATCGTAGCACTCGCAGTTTTTGTTGGAAAAGCAAGATTGATAGATAACATGATAATTGAATTAAAATAAAGGAGGTTTTTTGTGATATATCGGCTTACTTACGGCACACCAGATGTAAACAGTGAGGCAGTTATATACAAAAGATTTTCTGATGCTAGTAATGGTATATTTTCTGATTTATTTGAAGATTTATCCATAAATCAAGAAGGAGAGTTTCTAACTTTAAGAAGACTTTCAAAATTAGATGGTCATTACTTTGGGTTTGGAGATAAAGTGGGTCCTTTAGATAGAAAAGGACGAAAGTACACCTTTTGGAATACAGATAACTTTACACATCATCCCTCTTCTGATCCATTGTATAAAAGCTTCCCGTTTTTCATATTTGTATCAAAAAAGCTTGATAAAGTCTACGGATGTTTTACCGATTATCCTGGTTGGATGGAAATTGATATAGATTCGAACAATGACAATACGATGACTTTTAAAATAAGAGGTTCTGGATTTTACCAATACATAATCACAGGTAAAAATGTGAAGGACATATTAAATCAGTATTTAAAACTAACAGGTCAAAACATCGCGTTCCCTATTTGGGCGTTCGGATATCAACAATCAAGATGGAGTTATTTTAGTCAAGATGAAGTAACTGATATTGCGAAAAAATTTAGAGAAAAAAATATTCCATGTGATGCAATATATCTTGATATAGACTATATGCAAGATTACAAAGTCTTCACATGGAATAAGAAGAATTTTCCAGACTACAAAAACATGCTTGAAAAATTACACTCTCAAGGTTTCAAAGTGATTTCTATTCTTGACCCTGGTGTCAGAGTAGAAAAGAAATATCAAATCTTTGAGAAAGCAAAAGGTAAGTATTTCTTAAAAGATGCAGACGGGAATGATTTTGAAGGTGCAGTATGGCCCGGTAGGGTAAGATTTCCAGATTTTAGATCTTCCAAGGTTCGAAAATGGTGGGCTAAAAATGCAATGAAGTATCTCCAAGATGGTATAGATGGTTTTTGGAACGATATGAACGAAATTGCCATATTTGCAACTGAAAATGATTTGAAAGATGCACGTAAAAAACTAAAACATGCAAAATTGGAAGATGGGATTAATCTTGCAGGTACACTCGGCACTATTGGAGAAATCGGTCGAAGAGGGCATGGAGACGAGATATTCCATCTCGATGGAACACCTCATTGGAAAGTTAAAAACACTTATGGGCTTAATATGACAAAAGCCACAAGCGAATTGATACAAAAAGAATTTAAAAAACGTCCTTTTCTAATAACACGATCAGCTTATTCAGGGATACAACGATACGGTGGGGTGTGGACTGGTGATAACCACAGTTGGTGGGAGCATATTCTGCAAGAAACAATTCGTATAAATTCCCTAAGCCTAGTTGGGGTATTTTACTCTGGATGTGATATCGGTGGATTCGGTGGAGATGTAAACGCTCAAATGCTGATAAGATTTATGCAACTTGGGTTGTTCAGCCCGATGTTCAGAAACCATTCAGCAATAGGAACAAGGCGCCAAGAACCTTGGCAATTTGGACAAGAAGTTGAAATAATACTCAAAAATGTTATAGAATACAGGTATAAATTGATACCTTACATATACACTCAGTACATGACCGGTGTAATGAAAAACATACCACTTGTTAGACCGATGTTCTATGATTTTAAAACCTCTGAGGCTCTAAAAATAGAAGACCAATTTATGTTCGGTGATTCAATCGTAGTTGCTCCAGTTTACAGACCAAATGTACAAAAGAAAATCGTTTGGTTGCCTAAAAAAGCTCTCAACTTATTCGATGGTAAAATATATAAAAAAGGTTGGCATATCGTAGAAACGCCTATTGAATATATACCAGCATTTCAACTTATCAACACAGCGATACCAACCATGGAACCACAACAGTACATTGATATGGAAAAAGTTAACAAAATAATTTGGAATGTCTTTTTAGGAACCAAGGTAGAATCTGTGTTTTACGAAGACGATGGTGTAAGTATGGATTATAAGAATGGAAAATATAATTTGAAGAATGTATATGTAAACAATGAACATGTTAAAATCGAAACTGTCCAAAACGGATATCAAACCAGAAGAAGAATATGGGAATTTCGTATAACCGATGTCAGAGGTAACATCAAAACAATTCAAGTTGAGGTTGATAGTAATGGAGAATATACCATCCCGTTACAATGAACCGTACGTTGTTGAATTTCCAACACTGAGAGATTTTGTCGAGTACATAGATTTAAGACTTAGAGAGACGGATCTTACAAAAACGAGATTCAAATTCTCAGCTGATGTTGTTAAAGTAAAACCCTATAACGGTTCATTATATGTTACCGTTTCACAAGAGACGAAGGATGGAAGAAAAACGGAACTAACGGTTATAATATGGAAAAACCTTACTCAGACCATCTTAAGAACATTGGGGTTAAAAACTCCATACGACTTAGAACACAAAAAATGGGAATTCCAAGGTAGACTATCTTTTTACCCTGATAGATCGCAATTCAGTTTCTGGGCTGATTCAGTTACACCTCAAGGTGAATCTGACATACTACAAAGGCGTCAGAAGATAAAAGAATTGCTAAAAAAAGAAGGCTTACTAACGGAAGTAATACACGAACTATCGGAACTCGAACCAATCAAATACATTGCGGTGATAACATCTAAAACAGCACAAGGTTACTTTGACTTCCTATCAAACTTGTTAGTACCTGATAACATACGCCCTGTTGTGCACTTATACGAATCTTCGATGCAGGGTGCTACAACAGCAGAAGAGGTAATATCGGCACTGAACAAAATAGAATTGTTTTGCAGAGAATTTATGATAAAATACGATGTTATAGTTATAATACGCGGTGGCGGTGGTCCAAGTGATTTGATGTACTTTGACGATTACAACCTTGCACGAAGGATTGCGCATATGAACAATTTCATCCCAGTTCTAACGGGAATTGGGCATGAAAAAGATGAGACATTACCAGATTTTGTTGCATGGCGAAGGTTTCCAACACCAACAGCGGTTGCTAAAGAAATATCAAATCAGTTGAAAAATTATCTTGAATTGATAGAAACAAGTTATAGAGAAATCAAACAACTAACCCTTGGTAGATTACAACTTGTTACAACGAAGCTCAACGAAGGTATCAAAAATGTACTGGACGAAGTATTAAACAAGAATATCATCAAAGTACATAACGAACTTGTAAAAGATGGAGAGGCTATTTACAAATTATTCTCACTTAAGGAATACGAAAGATTACTTTCGTATACTTTTGTAGAATCATTGTCTAATAAAATCGACATTCAGATTTCCAACTTTGATAAGACATTTCGGCAAGATCAGAGCATACTCGAAAAAACAATAAACGTTAACATCCAATCGAAGAAACAACAGATTGAGAATTTACAAAAATTATCTGAATTATTTGAAAAGGGCTATGCAAAGGCTTTAGACTTAGTTGAGCAAAACCGCGAAGAGTTAGTAAAAACAGGTGGACCACTTTCAGCACTTGCATTTGGCGGTGCCTTGATAACTAAGTCTGGAACACTGATTCAACGTAAAGAACAACTAAGGTCTAACGACGAAATAAACGTTAACTTCTTAGATGGAAGTGTTAAAGCAAAGATTGAGGAAATAGAATAAATAATAAGTGTGTAAGGAGGAGCGACTCATGCAGTTGAAAGACATAGAGGACATATTAAAACTTAGCACGGAAGAGATAGATAAACTTACATTCAAGGACCTTATCGAAGCAGTTGAATTTATAAAATCAAAGTTTTTATCTTCCGAACTTGAGATTGAAAAACAAATAGAACTATATTCTAAAGCGATAACATTACTTATAAAAGCAAGAGAAAAACTTTTATTAATAAAGAAAGAAAAAGAGGAAATCGACAGAAAGTATGAAGCGTTTATTCAAAATATAGAAGATATGATAGAATAAAGAAGATAAAAGAGATAAAAGGGGTGTATCGTGTGTGAAAACTGATAAAGACTTCTTTCAACGTTTTCCTGTAGGTGCGGTTGTCGGTGTAGTGATCGGTATTTTTCTGTTAGCTTTTTCGATTGACTTTTTAGAACAAATAAAGTTCTTGCGTGACTTCATCTTTGTATTGAATTTTATCAAGAACACCTTAGGAATAATAATCTTATCGTACTATTCGTTAGCTATTTTGCTTTATTTTATAAGATTTTCACCTTCAAAAAAATTCGAGAGGAATTTATCTGAGATTAATAGTACTTTCTTGGAAAATGTTACGAAAGATGGAGCTACACTGATAGGAGATTTTATATCATTCAGACCGTGGATGGAAGACGAATTTTATGTCAAAGCGAAAAAAGGAGTCCCGAACATCTTTATACCAGCCTATTTAGTAGCATTTACTATTAAAGACAACGTACTCTATATTACAGAAGTTAAAGCCCAAATACAAAACAAAACGTATACGATAGCAGGATACCATGTTATACCAACCAGAATTATTTCATGTACAAGTTTGTCTCAAGAAAGAATTTTATTCTCATCAAAACTCGGTGAAGCGAGTGCTACGAATTACTTTATGGAAATAGGCACAGTAACAGGAAGAATTAAAATTTCGCTTTTTGAAGAAGAGATATTATCGAGGTTCGGTTACATAACCCAGATGAAAGAAGAATTCTTATCGAAGGTTATGATGATAACAAAAATACTGAACAAAGTGTAGTCGGTTCAAAACAACGCTCTTTTGTCGGAAATTTTTAGCATACTCAACGGACTTTCAACGTAAGTGTGTTTAACCTAAAATGAAGTTGATAAAGCTAAAAACTAAAAACTTTCAAGAATTATTCAGAAAAAGAAGGTATTGTTTCAAAATAAAGAGTTATGATATAATTGTTAACAGCCTGTTGATTATAGTAACGTTTAATGGATTTAATCCCTCACAAATATAATTTCGCATGAACATAGCTAAGAAAGCAACAATCAGTTCACAAAGGAGGCTTGGTAGTTTTGGAATCGATACTCAGCGTTAGAAACCTGAGCACATGGTTTTATTTAGAAGAAGGCGTATTAAAGGCTGTAAACGATGTATCTTTCGAACTATCAGAAAACGAAGTTCTGGGGATAGTTGGAGAAACAGGTTCTGGGAAAAGTATAACTGTTAGAAGTATCATGAGGTTGATTCATCACCCGGGAAAAATAGTTAACGGTCAAATAATATACAGAGGCCGTGGTAGGGAAGAAGATATCGTTCAAATGGATGAAGATCAACTCACACAGATAAGAGGAAAAGAAATTTCTATGATTTTCCAAGACCCATTAACCTCACTTAATCCTCTTTATACTATCGGTGATCAACTGATAGAGACAATCATGCAACACCAAGATGTTGATAGACCAACAGCTTGGAAACTCGCTGTTGAGATGCTTGATAAAGTGCAAATTCCAGAGCCAGAGAAGAGAATGAACTCTTATCCATTTGAATTTAGTGGTGGAATGAAGCAAAGGGTAGTTATAGCGATAGCTCTTTCATGTAATCCAAAGATATTAATCGCTGATGAACCGACAACGGCTCTTGATGTTACAATTCAAGCCCAGGTACTTGAATTGATGAAAGAACTCCAAAGGGAGTTAAGAACAGGAACACTCTTTATAACCCATGATCTTGGTGTTATATCGGCTATGG
>CAZOAS010000058.1:0-9698 GCA_964577745.1 uncultured Fervidobacterium sp. | reverse complement strand
TTCTTATCGGTTTTCCTTGAAAGGTCTAAGACAAAGCATTTAGTCAAGTATTGTTTCAAACACATCACCACACTTTGAGATGTACTAAAAGAATTATACCACACAGTGTTTAATTAACAAAACGGCTCTGTATCCGTGCATTAAAATGCGGGGTTTTAGAGCCGAGAATTTCTATAAAAGCCATAAATAAGAATGCGTACATAACTTACTATGTGAAAAGACAACATCGTGGTAAGGGGCTTGGCTTAGTGATGTTGAAAAATGCGTTGAAATTTGGTTTTGAAGAACTGAATTTGAATAGGATCACAGCAGAGGTGTATGAGTACAACACAGCATCGAATAACGTACTTTTAAAACTTGGATTTAAAGAAGAAGGAAGACTTAGGAAAGCCAAATTTCACAAATCACGTTTTTGGGATATAATTATTTATGGACTGTTGAATGAAGAATTTAAAAATTTTGAGGTGTGAGTATGAAAAGAGAACTTATAATCGGTGCACATATGCCTATCGGTGGTGGTTTTGCACGTGTTCCAAGAGAAACTGTTGAAATAGGTGGGAATGCATTTCAGATATTTCCACACAATCCAAGGCAGTGGCAGCCAAGGTTACCATCGGAAGATGATGTGGTGCACTTTCTAAGGGATGTGAAAAAGTATAACCTAAATCCTGAGTATTTTTTGTGTCATTCGGGTTATTTGATCAACATAGCAAGTCCAAAAGACGATATATGGGAAAAATCTGTAGAATTGTTGGAGATAGAGATGAAAATCTGTGCAAAACTTGGTATAAAATATCTGAACATCCATCCGGGCAGTCATCTTGGAGAAGGTGAAGAAAAAGGAATCGAAAGGATAGTTAAAGCACTGAATTTGGTTATGGAAAAAGAAAAGAAAGTGCATATATTACTTGAGAACGTTGTGAAGAAGGGTGGAAACATAGGATATAACTTTTCACAAATGAGACGTATAATGGAGTTATGCAATTATCCGGATAGACTGGGATTAACGTTCGATACCTGTCACGGTTACGATGCTGGATACGATATAACAAAAAAATCTGGAATCGAAGAGTTACTAAAAGAGATAGATGAAAATGTTGGTATCGAAAAATTAAAATTCATCCATCTAAACGATACGAAAAATGAACTTGGTTCGAATAAGGATAGGCATGAAAATATCGGTGTAGGTAAACTCAATAAAGAAGGTTTAAAGACGTTCTTGTCAAATCCAGTATTTTCTTCTTTACCACTGTTACTTGAAACACCGGGAGACAATCCAGAACATGCGGAAGATATAGCCAAAGTGAAGGAAATCTGGAGCGAAATTCAAAACTTACAGGAGGATGTGCGGTGAGCAATTTAAGTGTAATGGAAATGGAATTTTCCGAACGATTCAACGCACCTGTTAGCGAAGTTTGGAAGGTGTTTTACAATAATAACGGTTGGGATCCATGGTTTACAGATGGTATGAAAATCAACGAAGATGGAGAAATATACTTCAGATGGTTCAGGCTAACTGATGGTGAAGTTGTTACCGATACTGGAAAGATAGTTACAGTTGTGAAAGAAAGGTTACTATCGTTCTGGTGGTACGAATACGAGGATGGTTACAGGTCGTTTGTTGAGATGAATTTCCAACCAACAGGTGACAATGAAACGATAGTAACGATAAAAGACAGAACATTCGTTAAAGACGAAAGTGAGCTTCACATAAGATACGGCTGTGCATATGGTTGGGGACAAATGATGTTACTGGCAAAATTGTACATAGAAAAGGGAATGGTTGTGATATAGTCAACAATATTTGTACTTGAGGTGATTGTATGAAGGCTACGATAGTTTTGAATGGTATTGCCAACGGTACAATGTACATTACAGGTGAATTGGTTATCGCAGCAGATGGAGGGGCGGAAGAATTAAGAAGGAGAAATATCCTTCCAAGTGTAATCATCGGTGATATGGATTCCATATCCGATAGCACTCTTGAGTACTTTGAAAACAAAGGTGTGAGGATACAAGTTTATCCACACGAAAAGGATGAAACAGACCTTGAGCTTGCGATAAATTATGCTTTTAAACATGGAGCAAGTGAAATTGAAATCCTCAATTGGCAAGGTGAAAGAATCGATATGATACTTGCCATGATAGGACTGATAAGCAAGTACAAGAATATAACGGCTATAGCTGAGAATTGTGAACTTGGTGTGCTGAGCGGTGGCACTTATAATTTGAAAGCGATATCGGGAGAAACGTGGTCTTTTATCCCATTGTGTGAAGCAGATTTCTCTATTGATGGTTTTAAGTACAAGTTTAACGGTAAGATGTGTATCGAATCACCACTTGGTGTGAGTAACGAAGCACTGAGAAACGAAGTGAACATCGATGTGAGAAGTGGTAAGGTGGTGTACGTACGTTGGAAAAGAAAACCGTTGTAATACTCGGTGCCACAGGCTCGATAGGTACGCAAACAGTTGATGTCATAAGTAAATTAGGCAACTTCACAATTGTTGGTATATCTTTTGGAAGAAACAAAAAGGTTGCAGAGGAGATAATTAGAAATCACAATGTGCGTTTTTATCATGGTAGTGTAGAACTTTCCGTTGGTACAAAAGTTGAAAGTGTGCGTGAATTACTTGAAAAAACGATGCCTGATATAGTTGTCAGTGCGATACCGGGTTTTGAAGGGGTCAAAGCCACACTTGAAGCTTTGAATTACACAAAACGTATCGCACTTGCAACAAAAGAAGCGATGGTCTGTGCTGGAAGTTTTGTTAAACAAATGGCAAAAGACAAAAATGTTGAAATTGTCCCTGTCGATAGCGAACATTCGGCTATATTCCAGCTCTATGAACCACACATAGACCACATTGTTATAACCGCTTCCGGTGGAGCTGTAAGGGATATACCACTTGAAAAATTGCACGAATTAACACCTCACGAAGTACTTAAACATCCAACATGGAGCATGGGTGGTCGAATAACAGTTGACTCAGCAACGATGGTAAACAAATTCTTTGAAGTAGTCGAAGCACACGAGTTATTCGATATACCTTACGAAAAGATAGAGGTTTATCTTAACCCTTCAAGTTTCATACATGGCATAGTCTTTTTGAAAGATGGTACTATTAAAGTACACGCAGGTAAACCAGATATGAGAGTTCCAATAGCCTATGCACTCACTTATCCAACAAGGGAATACGAATCTTACGTATCTAAGGTTGAGGAATTCGATATGCGATTGTTACCCGTTGAAAGGCAAAGGTATCCACTGTTTTTCTTCGGACTTGAGATTGTCAAAAGATACGGACTTGCTGAACGAATAGCGTTTAACAGTGCTGATGAGATAGCTGTGGAATATTTCTTAAATAGAAAAATAACGTTTGGTAGGATAGAAAAGATAGTAATGCAATGCGTTGGAGAAATTAACAAAATGAATATCAAAATCGATAGTATTGAAGCTGTCTATCATGTGGATGAAACGGCAAGAAGATTGGCAAAGAATATTTCCGAAAAAGAATTTTAATATCGTTCAGGAGGTAATACCGTATGAGCATACTTATCAACATCATCTCGTTTTTACTTGTCTTCATGTTCATAGTTGTTGTTCACGAATTTGGACATTTCATATTCGCAAGAGCTTTTGGTGTTAAAGTTCATGAATTCGCGATTGGTTTTGGTCCAGAGATTTACAGAAGGAAGGGCAAAAAGACAGACTTTAGGATTAATGTCTTTCCCCTTGGCGGATATGTCAGGTTAAAAGGAGAAGACCCAAGTGAGGAAGAAGCCCCTGATTCTCTTTACGGAGTAAGCGCTTGGAAAAGGTTTCTCATCGTCTTTGCTGGACCACTTTTCTCAATTCTTGCCGGTTATTTATTATTCGTGCTAATAATCTCATTTTGGGGATACACACCTATAATCATCGATAAAGTTATACCTGGTTCACCCGCTCAACAATCTGGTTTGGAAAGTGGCGATATAATCCTTAAAATCAACGGTAAATACATATTCGATACCGTTGATATGACCGATATCATAAGGAAAGGTAAAACGTTAACATTTGAAGTATTGCGTAACGACAAGCAGGTCCAAATAACCGTGACACCGAGATTATCCAATCAACAGTACTATGTGTACATGAAAGATGTCAGCGGAGATATCGCTGGCAAAGTTCTAAGTATAAACAACATCGATTTTCAAGAATACATGAAAAATTACAAAAAAGAGTACGTGACTATCAAATCGGATTTTGGTGAGCTCCGTGGCGTAATAGATAGCGTTTCCGTTTTACCAGAAAGATACACCATAGGTATATACTATGGACAGTTCTCAAACACGTTTGCAAAAGACGTTCCACCATTCAAAAAAGGCGATAGGATATTGGAAGTTGAAGGTATGAAGATAACCGGTAGTACGGATCTTATCGATATCCTAACATCTTTGAATTTGAAATCCGATGAGATTTATTTCACTGTAAATGGAAACTTTGTAGAAAATATTCTCAGACCACTTTCTGACAAAGTTAGGGTTGTCGTTCAAACGCAAGAAGGTGAAACATCGGAAATTGTTTTAGAAAAATCAAAGCTCATCGATGCCTTATCCGTTCCAGGTGCACTTGAAACGGCGGCTCAAAAATTCAAACCGAAAGGATTACAAGGCATTTCCGTTGCGATAGCACGTAGTAACAGGCTTGCCTTGTACATTTGGAAAACTCTTCCGGGAATATTCTTCGGCAGGAACTTGCAAGACGTAACAGGACCAGTTGGAATGGTGCAAATCATAGGTCAAGCAGCACAAATAGGACTTGAAATGATACTCACCATCGTTGCGGTTATAACTATAAACCTTGGAATTTTTAACCTCTTCCCACTTCCTGCGCTCGATGGTGGAAGAATTGTTTTTGCTCTGATAGAGATGATTTCAAGAAGGAAGATAAACAGAAACGTTGAAAATATAATACACACCATAGGTTTCTTTTTATTACTTGGTTTAGTATTCTTCATTACTTTCATAGATGTTGGTAGATTATTCACAAGATAATTTAAGGAATGGTGATATAAATTGAGAAAATCAAAAGTAGTGAAAGTAGGTAACATACTAATTGGCGGTGGAAATAGAATATCGATACAATCGATGACCAACACAGACACAAAAGATGTACGTTCAACATTACAACAAATCGATGCACTTGTGAAAGCAGGATGTGAGATAGTCAGAATTTCATTGCCAGACTTAGAAAGTGCCAAGGTTGTAAAAGAGTTAAAAAAACACGTTTCAGTACCTCTTGTGGGAGATATACACTTTGACCATCGCATTGCAATAGAAGCTATCAAAAACGGGATAGACAAAATAAGGATAAATCCGGGGAACATTGGAAGCGAGGAAAAAGTTGCCGAAGTTGTTAAAGTTGCTAAAGAGTACAACGTGCCCATAAGAGTTGGTGCAAATAGTGGGTCATTGCCAAAAGATTTAGAACACTTGCCACGTTTCGAAGCACTTGGCGAAGCAGCTTTAAGAGAACTCAGAATCCTTGAAAAGCTTGGGTTTGAGAACATAGTGATATCCGTTAAAAGTTCCGATGTACTAGAAACAATACAGGCAAATCGATATATAGGTTCAATCGTCGATTATCCACTCCATGTTGGAGTTACCGAAGCAGGTACGTTGTACAACTCGTTGATAAAATCATCATTAGCACTAGGAGTACTTATTCTCGAAGGACTTGTCGATACCATTAGGATATCCATAGCTGGGGATCCTGTTAACGAAGTTATCGCAGCAAAGAAATTATTGACTTTTCTGAAATTAAGATCCGGTCCGAACGTAGTTGCCTGTCCAACGTGTGCAAGAACATTGTTCGATGTTGAAAAAGTCGCACTTGAAATAGAGAAAAGAGTAAGCAACATAGAAAAAGACATAACGATATCTGTACTGGGATGCGTTGTGAACGGTATTGGAGAAGGCAAAGATGCAGATGTCGGTATCGCCGGTGTAAAAAACGGAGTTGTTGTATTTTACAAAGGAGAGATAATAGGTACTTACACATTTGAAGAAGGAGTAAGAAAAGTTGAAGAGCTGATTTCAGAGATAATAAGACATGACCATAAAGACTTTTAAAGTTCTGTCGAAAAAACGGAGTGATTGTATATGAAATACCTACCTATCGGAATTAGCGATTTCAAGGATATAATAAATGGAAATTACCTATACGTAGACAAGACAAAATACATTTACGAAATGATACGTCAAGAAAAGGGGATGTATTTTTTATCAAGACCGAGGAGATTTGGAAAGAGTTTACTGATAAGCACTTTGTACTACCTATTTAAAGGAGAAAGGGAGCTGTTTAAGAACACATGGATACACGATAAATGGAACTGGGAAAAATACCCAACTATCAGGATAAACCTAACAGATGTGAACTCAAGAACAAGTGATATACTTAGAAGGGAACTTATAAACCTTTTGAACGAAGAAGCCAAGGAACTAAGGATAGATGAAATTCGTGAAAAAGAAGAACCAAGCATTGCATTCAGAGAACTTATATCAAAAGCTTACGAAAAATACAGTAAAAAATTAGTAATACTCATAGATGAATACGAGAAACCTGTGCTGGATAACATAAAGACAACAGATAAAGCAAAAGAGATGAGACTCATCCTGCGCGAATTTTACAGTGTTTTAAAAGCTCAAGAAAGTAAAATAAAGTTTTTACTCATAACCGGTTTAACAAAATTCACTAAAATGAGTGTGTTTAGTGCCTTAAATAACATCAACGACGTAACTTTCGATTCACGGTATTCGCAACTTTTGGGATATACGGAAGATGAACTATTCGATTTTTTCAATCAGTACATCAGCCAAACGGCAAGCAAGTATGGTATAACTACGGACGAACTAATTCAATCAATAAGAGATTATTACAATGGTTATTCGTTTGACGGACAAAACAAAGTGTACAATCCATATGCAGTGATTCTTTTTTTCGATAAGCAAGAATTTAATGTATACTGGCATATGTCAGGTAGTACCCAATTTATTTATGATTACCTTCGAGATCGGAATGTTACCTTAGAAGAACTAATTGGTAAAGAAGTCACAGAAGCAATGTTCACAAACAAAGAAGTCGAAGATAATGAACCTGAAATATTTCTCTGTCAAACAGGCTATCTCACTTTTATCGAAACGTACAAACCCAGTCTCTTAGCACCAAGAACGTACGTCCTCGGAATTCCCAATATAGATGCTCAAATAGGATTGGGACAGGTACTTTTGGAAACTCAGTACAAACTGAAAGATACAGAGATACAAGATAAAGTCACCAAAATTGTAGAAAGTTTGGAAAATAAAAATTTCGAAGATACGAAGATAGCATTGAACAGTATTTTATCAGAGATAACATACAGTGTGTATGGCGATTTAGAAAAAACTGATAGAAAAATAGAAAATTATGAAAGATTTTACCAAACGCTTTTTAAACTTATTTTTGGATTTGCAGGATTTAGAGTTATTGAGGAATATCATACAACCAAAGGAAGAGCTGATATATTACTTCAATCGAATGGAACAGTCATCGTGATAGAATTAAAAGTTGATGGTGATGTAAAACAAGCAATGAACCAGATAAAAGAAAGAGGATACCATGAACAATTCACAGGTAAGGAATGTTACTTAGTGGCGGTAAATATATCAAGTAAAGAAAGGAAAATAATAGAATTAGAATGGGAAAAAGTAAACAAATAGGCTTGATGAGATATTGATTTTCATATCAGAGTATTTCAGAGGTGATAAGATGAACATATTACTTGTCAACGATGATGGAGTAACAGCACCAGGCATATTGTGTGCAGCAAGGTACTTAAGTAAAGAACACCATGTTATAGTATCTGCACCAGAATCTGAGCAGAGCGCGGTAGGGCATGGAATTACTCTTCGCTTCCCTCTATGGGCAAGGAAACTTGACATAAACGAACCATTTGAGATGTACGCAGTGTCCGGCACACCAGCTGATTGTGTAAAAATAGGGCTCGATGTGATTTACAAAGATAAAGGTATAACTCCCGATGTTGTAATAAGTGGTATAAACCGCGGAGAGAACCTTGGTACCGATGTAGTTTACTCTGGTACAGTCAGTGGAGCACTCGAAGGTGCGATAGCGGGCATACCATCCATAGCTATATCAGTCGCTGATTTTAAAGACCCGATATACGATACGGCAGCTAAGTTCTTACTTGACTTTCTGAAAGAATTCGACGTAAAGAAAATCCCGAGATTTACAGCGCTAAACATAAACGTACCATCGATACCATTCGAAAAAATCAAAGGTTGGAAACTGACACGTCAGAGTAAGCGTAGATACGAAGATTACTTTGAAAAACGAGTTGACCCTTATGGAAGACAATATTACTGGATGCTTGGTGATATAATAGAAGATGACCAGGATCCAAAGGCAGATTACAAAGCATTAGCTAACGGCTATATCTCCGTAACACCTATAAGCATATTCATGACAAATGAAGAATTGCTAAAAGAACTGGAGGGAATATACGGTGACGATAAGAATCTTAGGTGACCCAGTACTCAGAAAAAAAGCTGACCCTGTGAAGGATTTTTCAAAAGTACGTGCTATACTTGAAGAATTTAAAATGACCATGTACTCAGAAGACGGTGTCGGACTCGCAGCACCACAAGTTGGTATTTCTGAACGCTTCTTTGCTATGGACGATGGAAGCGGATTTAAAATGGTTGTAAATCCAGAAATATTGGAAAGGTCAGAGGAAAAAGAGATTGGTGAAGAAGGATGTTTAAGCGTTCCCGGAGTCTTTGCGGATATCCAAAGACATCGTTGGGTAAGAGTGAGATATCAAGATGAACACGGTGTTTACCACGAAGAACTACTCGAAGGATATCCAGCACGAATTTTCCAGCACGAATACGACCACCTCGATGGTGTGTTATTCATCGACCATCTCGATTCAAAGACCAGAACAGCTCTCGCTCAACAATTAAAAAAGATAATGGAAGAAAAAAGAAAAGAGAAAGAGAAAAAGAAAGCATAATGCTTTTAACTTTCTTTAAAAGCGGTTATTGAACTTTTAAAAAATCCTGGTATAATTGAATTAGCAATCGGGAGACGATTGCTAATTTTCCTCCTATGGAGGTGATGAATATGGATGGAAAAGTCAAAAGAAGTTTCGTTCTCGAGTACGAACTCGACATATTGGAAAAGAAGATTAGAATCAACGACAGACCAGAGACACCAATTAAAGACTTTCTCAAAGAGTTAAAAGATTCAGGTGATTTTCTCTCAAAGATGCTTTACAACGACATCATCGAAACAGCACTAACTGAGATGCGGGTTATGGCATGGACAGGTATGGATATCAAAGATTGGCTGAGTTCCGTTGGTTATGAGAACGGAAAAGAACAAAAAACTGAACAAAACTCCCAAAAATTCCGCTGAAATGTTTTAAAACAACCGCCAAAGTGAAGCTTTGGCGGTTGTTATTTGTTTCTAAAAATCTTCTTGTATACATCCGTTGTGTAACTTGTCTTAGTTGGTTCACTTTCGATTATCTTGTAAGTTCTTTCACTATCTGGCTTCCTTTCAGCTTCTAAGAACATCGTATTACCATTGCCGATGAATTTTGATGCAAGTGCGTACATGTGTGTTACAAAATAGATAATATTTTCTTCTTCAG
>CAZOAS010000057.1:0-9787 GCA_964577745.1 uncultured Fervidobacterium sp. | reverse complement strand
ATCCCTTAGAAATCAAGGAAGAGGCGAAGGAGACGGATGGTTATCTCATGAATACGTAGGTTACAATTACAGAATCGATGAAATGTCCGCTGCCCTTGGTTGGTCGCAGATGAAAAGAATTGAAGAAATTATAGAAAAAAGAGATAAAGTTGCCAAAAGATACAATCAGCTTTTGTCGAATCTCCCAGTTGAAACACCTGTTGTAAAAGATTATGTCACAAGGATGTCGTGGTTTGTGTACGTTATCAGATTACCCAAAGACGTTGGAAGAGAAAGCAGGAAAAAGATTATGAATTACTTAGAAAATAATGAAATTCAAGTGAGAAATTATTTCGAACCCGTTCATCTTCAAAAACCGTACAGAGAACTTGGTTGGAAAGAAGGGATGCTTCCAGTAACGGAGCAAATTGCCAATAGGACGATTGCCTTACCTTTTTATACTGAATTAAAAGAGGAAGACCAAGAGTACGTTGTTGAAAAATTAAAAGAAGCGCTTGAGTTGTTTATATAATATAAAGAAAAAGGGGGATTGAAATGTTAGATACCGTACTTAATATTTTGCTCTCATCTTTATTACTCACCGCATCGATGCCGGGGTATATATACGGTGGATTAGTTTTCTTTGCTTTGATTCCTCTTTTCTTTTCTCTTGACAAGAAGGGTCCATTCCTAAGTGCGCTGATAAGCTTTACATACTTCTTTTTGTTTTCAGCATTCAACTTCAATTATTTAATTCCCACACTTACAAAAGGCTTACCCGAACTTTTTGGAAGATTTTCTTCGTTAACAGGTGTGTTAGTTTATATACTGTTTTGCGTTATAGAAGCTCTACCATTTTTCGTATTCGGTTTTTTATACGGGCTTTGGATTCAAAAAATAAGATTTCGTTTCCTTGAACCTATCTTTGCCGCTTCTTTGTACGTTATATCGGAATTTTTAAGAGGCATCGGTGATATGGGTTTCACAGGTGGTCGCTTAAGTGATGCACTCTATAAATTTCAAGGATTACTTCAAATCTTACCATTTACGGGAACACTTGGATTGGTCTTTTTAATTGCCGTTGTAAATTACGAATCGTATAAAATTTTGAAAAAGAACAAGTGGAATATAATGTTTGTCTTGTCTATCTTTGCATCACTTGTTGTAATTAACGGAGTTATAGAATCTCAATTACCAAAGCATGTCGGTGACAAGCCTATCGTACTTGCTCAAACTAATGTCCCACAAAATGTGAAATACACTTATCCTTCTAAGACGATAGTAAGATACCTTCAGAAGAATTTTTCGGAAACTCCAAACCATTTGACGATATTCCCTGAAGCAGTTTTTCCTGGGGAAGATATAAGAAATTCCGAAGTTGAAGCTGAACTTCTTAATATTTTCAAAGACAGGACGATAATCATCGGCTACCCGGTTATCGATGTGAAAGAAGTATTTAATAGTCTGAACGTGTACTCAAACGGAAAATACGTTGATAGATATGACAAGATAAAACTGTTCCCGTTCGTTGAAATGTTACCTTACAAGAGTGTATTCGGTAATTTTGACTTTCTTAAAGGTATGTATTACTTCACACCAGGCAGTGAAAAAACTGTAAAGATTGATAACTATGGTAACGTTGGTATGTTGATATGTTTTGAATCGTATTTCCCATCAACGGTAAGGAAGATTGCTGAAAATTCTGATTTTATAATCGTATCAACCAACGATGGGTGGTACAATTCAAGAATTGCTTTAATACAACATTTCAATCAGATAATATTTAGGTCAATCGAAAATAATCGATATGTTGTACAAGTTTCAAACACAGGTTTGAGTGGTGTATCTGATCCGTACGGTAATTTCTATACCCTACCAGACAACACAAATTGGAGACTGTTGTACGTGGAATCAAAGAGTAGCGTAACTTTTTACGGAAAGTACGGAGATTATCTGTTTTTAGTTTCGTTGTTTATAGTGTTCTTGTGTGGTGTAACAGCGAAAAGGAAAAATTCTTTATTCGAATAAAGCAAGCAAGCGGGAGGTTACTTTGTGAAGAATGTTCCAGCGAATATAGAAGCCGAACAAGCATTGATTGGAAGTGTATTTATAGAACCAGAAAAGTTAGATAACGTGATATCGATAGTCAGCTCCACAGACTTTTACGATCAAAGGCATCGTTATATCTTTTCTGTCATAGAACAATTACATGATGAAGGACTACCTATCGACATCATATCAGTTTGCGATAGGTTGAAAGATCAAGGTTTGCTCGATAAAGTTGGTGGAGAGTTATACGTTGCTCAACTCGCCGATAATGTTCCAACTTCCGCACATGCCGAAGTCTATGCTCAAATAATACGTGATAAGTCAATATTAAGAGAACTCATCGCAGCTGGTAGTCAGATAGTCCAAAATGCTTATTCCGATACCGACGTGGATGAAATTCTCGATGAAGCGGAAAGATTAATCTTCCGTATTGCAGAATCAAAAGCCACGAAAACATATATAGACGTGAAGAGCGCATTGACGGAAGTATTTGAGCATCTGGAAGATTTACGTGCGAAACACCTCAAAGGACTCAGTGGACTTGTGACTGGAATACCAACTGGATTTAAGAAACTCGATGAGATGACATCTGGATTCCACAAATCGGATCTGATTATAATAGCGGCAAGACCAAGTGTTGGAAAAACCGCATTTGCACTAAACTTGGCAAAAAATATGGCTATAGTCGGAGAGGCATCAGTTGGCATCTTCAGCCTTGAAATGAGTAGAGAGCAGCTTATCCAAAGGTTACTGTGTATGGAGTCGCTTGTCGATTTGCAGAAAGTTAGAAGAGGTTGGTTAAACGACGATGAGTGGAAAAGACTCGTTCAAGGTGCTTCAAAGTTGATGAAAGCAAATATTATAGTTGATGACGAATCAAACCTCGAACCACGCGTGCTTAGAGCTAAGGCAAGACGTATGAAAAAAGAATACAACGTAGATGCTATATTTATAGATTACCTCCAACTGATGAACCTTGGTGATAGAAGAGATAGCAGGCAACAAGAAATTTCTGAAATATCCCGTTCGTTGAAACTTTTAGCAAGAGAGCTTGATATTTCAATTATCGCACTTTCTCAGCTTTCGAGGGCTGTGGAACAAAGAGAAGATAAAAGACCAAGATTGAGTGACCTCAGAGAATCGGGTGCCATAGAACAAGACGCAGATGTTGTTATATTCCTTTATAGAGACGAATATTACAAAAAACAACATGTTGACCTACCACACGAAACAGAAATTATCATAGGTAAACAAAGGAACGGTCCTATCGGAACTGTAACGTTGATGTTCAATCCTTCGTTTACTAATTTCTTCGAAGCTGATGTATTCCACTCAGAAGAATGAGTATTAGAAATACTTAAAATGGAGGCGTACAAAATGATAAAAGCAGTCTATCCAGGTTCTTTCGACCCAATAACTTATGGGCATATAGATATTGCTAAAAGAGCATCAAAATTATTTGACGAATTGTACATAGTGGTTATGGAAAACAAAAGAAAGAACTATACATTCACCGTCGAAGAGAGACTTGAGATGGTAAAAGAATGTCTGAAAGATGTACCGAATATCAGAGTTGAAAGCTTTTCTGGATTACTTGTGGAATATACGACAAAAAACGAGATAAACGTTGTAATTCGCGGATTAAGAGCTGTGACAGATTTCGAATACGAACTCCAGATGGCACTTGCTAATAAAGAGATATGCAACGGTGTGGAGACAGTATTTTTGATGACGGATAAAAGTTATTCTTTCCTCTCTTCAAGCCTTGTAAAAGAAGTCGCATCATTTGGTGGACAGATTTCTCAATGGGTGCCGGAGAACGTTGAAAAAAAGCTTTTAGAAAAATATAAGAGGTGAATTCTGTGGATAATAATTCAAAAGATGTTATCGTACTGGCAGAAAACTTATCGAAGGTGTATGGTAGTGGAAATTCAAAAGTTATTGCATTAGATAGTGTTAATTTAACTATTTACAAAGGTGAAATTGTTGCAATTTTAGGTCCATCCGGATCAGGAAAAACAACGTTACTTAACCTTTTGGCAGGATTAGATGTACCAACAAACGGTCGGGTTCTAATCGATGGTGTTGAAATTACTAAATTAAGTGAAGAAGAGAAGACAAGATTTAGGGCAAAGAGTATGGGATTTATCTTCCAATTTTTCAACCTTGTGCCTGTATTAACCGCTGTTGAGAACGTCGAATTACCGATGCTTTTAAACAAATATCCTATTTCCGAAGCAAGAAAAAGAGCACTTGAGTTGCTTGAAAAGATGAATATTTTGCATAGAAAAGATGCTTATCCACCTCAACTTTCAGGTGGAGAACAACAGAGAGTATCCATAGCACGTGCTCTATCAACAAAACCAAAGATAATCTGGGCTGATGAACCAACCGGTGCTCTCGATTCTAAGAACGGTGAGCAAATAAAAAACCTTATCATACAACTAAACAAAGAATTTGAGACAACATTCGTCATTGTAACACACGATCCATCAGTCGCACAAATTGCAAATAGAACAATAAGAATGGAAAGTGGAAGGATAGTAGAAATAATTGAAAAAGAGTGAATCATGAAATAAAGAGAGGTATCTTGAATGTTATTCTACCTTACAGGCGATTCGGCATTAAAAAAGGAAATTTACATACGTGAATTTCTCAAAAAGGAAACAGATTGTGAGTACAGAAAGGTTTTCTCAGATGAGAAAGACAAAATTCTAGAATTGTCTAATGCCTCAATGAGCATTGGACTTTTTTCAACTAAAAAAGTCTATGACCTCATTGACTTCGATGAATGGACAAAAGCTGAAAAAGAGGAATTCACCAAGATAGATTTTTCAAATGAAAGCGTTGTTGTTTTCGTACGTACAGAAAAGGTTGGAAAAGATATAAAGGAATCACAATATGTGTCGATATTGACTTTTGAGAAACCAAAAGAATGGGAAGAAGATAAATGGATAGATTTTATTATGGAAAATTCAAAGTTTATGGGTGTGAATTTAACACATGAGGTGGCGGCCGAGCTTTTCAGATTGATTGGTACTGATGAAATGGCGCTTTTAAGTGAGATAGAAAAGTTAAGTGTGTATTCATCCAGTACACCTTCTTTAGATGATATCGATAGCGTAGTATACAAAAGAACCGTTAGTAAAATCGATGAATTCACATTTGCATTAAGTGAAAAACAGTTATCAAAAGCACGCAAGCTTGTAAATGAAATATGTGATGAGTACGAACCTGTCGTTATAGTCTATTCCTTGAGTAAACATTTCATCGATCTTCTGCAGGTCTTAGCTTTTGCTCCAAGAAAACCGTACTATACTTGGCCAGATATTGCTGATATCTCTAAGAAAACAGGTCTTCCAACACCAAAAGTGGCACGTTTTGTAGGATTTAAATTTAAAGATTCAAAATACACACCGGTGAATCATATAGAACAATACTCTGTTAGTAAACTCCGGCGAATCCTTGAAATGTTATACTTCATCGATAGAGAAATAAAACTTGGCGGAGACCTGAGGATTTTACTATTAGATTTCATCAATAAGATAGAAAATTTGAACAATCCAATTCAGATACTGGACACTCAAGAGGAAGGTGAAAATTAGCATGGAAATAAAAAAATCAGGTTTTGCATCTTTTGTAGGGAAACCCAACGTTGGTAAATCTTCGATAATAAATGCGATAATGAAAAGGAAAGTTGTTATCGTTTCTGAAAAACCACAAACGACAAGAAACAGGATAAATGTAATATACAACGATAACGATAGTCAGATAATCTTCGTTGATACCCCTGGAATCCATAGACCACTTCATCGACTCGGTGAATACATGGTCAGAGCCGCCGTTGAGGCACTGAAAAATGTTGATATTTTACTTTTCACAATAGACGCAAAGGAAGGATTTGAAACACCGGAAGATTATATAACAGAATATATAAACAAAGCAAAAACCCCGGTTATTGGCGTTATAAATAAGATAGACCTTGTAAATAATGAAAGAACTAAACATATCGAAAAATTGCTCGGTGAAAAGGTCAATAATCTTCTTTGCACTGTTAAAACCTCCGCTGTTACTGGTGAAGGGCTTGATGAATTGATAAACAAGATAAAAGAAAATCTTCCGGAAGGGCCACAATTTTATCCGGAAGATATCATCGTCGACAGACCTCTTTCATTTATTGTTGCCGAATTGATACGAGAAAAGATATTCCACTTCACATACGAAGAGGTTCCACACTCAGTTGCCGTAATAATCGAAGAGATAAAAGAAAGGGAAAATGGAACAACGTACATAAGAGCTAATATATACGTGGAAAGAGATAGTCAAAAGGGAATAATCATAGGTCAAAAAGGGCAGATGATCAAGAAAATCGGAGAGAGCGCAAGAAAGGATATCGAATATTTCATCGAATCAAAAGTCTATTTAGACTTGTTTGTAAAGGTCAAAAAAGACTGGAGAAACAAAGATTTTATAATACTAAATGAAATTGGAATGAGAGATGATCTGAACGAGTGAATTTAATTAGGTATACGTGGCACGTTAATCGTATCAAGTTTTAAATCTGTTCTGGCTATATAATATAAAAAGCCGTATTTTCTTGCCAGTTCTATGTATTGCTTTATTCTCTCAGCATTCGCTTTATCAAATGCATTACCGTTATCGATGTACTCAACAGAAAGCACTGTAACTCCCAACTTTTGTACGTTTGATATAACACTTATTCGAGATAAGAATCCTTGAGTATCTATACTCATCTTTGACTTTTTGAAAAACAGGCTCTCAACAACTATATACTTAGCTCTCTGAGCGAGTTCTGGATGATTGTTAAGCACTTTTTCCCCGTTGACTAAAGCAAATTCAAGATTCCCGTGATTAATTGCAAGTCTTCTTAGTAATGATAACATCGAATCTTCTAGTTCACTTTGTGACTTTCCAGACATTTTTTGTAAATTGGTGTGCTCGTAAACGTTTACCCAATCGACCATTACACCATCGAACCCGGCGTTATTTATTCTTTTTGCATATTCATTAACCACTTCGAACCATTTCGGTTCCCAATATTTAACATAATATTCTCCAGCCCATCCTTCGAGTGGCCCTAATAGAAGCGATTTATCAAGATTTTTCCAATAAAAACGCCAATTCTCAGCTATACCAACGTTGAGATAAGCGAATACTTTTTTTCCGGCCTTTTTGAGGATTTCAATTTGAGACTTAGTGAATTCTCCTTTTTCACTGCCATCGGACGAATAGTCAATTACGACAATCTTAGCATCAACACTTAGCAATGGTTCTACTTTGCTTCCGTTGGTGAAAAGTATCCAGTCTTGTTTTATAGTAGTTGTAAACATCAAAGTTGATATGAGGACTATGAAGAGTGTTAAAATTGAATATTTCACAATGTCACCTACCATAATATATCACTTCCATATTCACACTTTTGGAAAATAGAACAAATCGCCCCATCGGGGCGATTTTCACACCATGAAATTTGAATTAGTTTTGAATTAGTATTTTATGTATGGTAAGAGTGCCATTTGCCTTGCTCTTTTTATAGCATCCTTAACCATTCTTTGGTGTTTTGCACAGTTTCCAGTTAACCTTCTTGGCAAAATCTTACCTTTTTCGTTGAGAAAATCTTTGAGAATTCTTATATCTTTATAATCAACGTATTCAACTTTCATTTCGCACATTTTACATGCTTTGACTTTTCTTCTTCTTTGCCTTACTTTGGGCATTTTTATTCCCTCCCTTTTAACATTCGGATGTGTTGTTCAAAGCGACAAATCAAAATGGTGGTTCATCGTCATCCGGAACATCTTCTATTAAATCAGCATCGGCACCGAATACTTCATCGTATGGTATCTCTTCTGGTATATCTCTGTCACCTTTCTTTGATTCAACAAATACTATATTGTCAGCCCATATCTCTGGTGTTGACCTTGTTTGTCCATCGTTGGTTTTCCACTTATTTATCCTAAGCTTACCTTCGACAAGGACCATTCTTCCCTTTTGAAGGTAATTGTGAGCCAACTCAGCGAGCTTTCTGAAAGCGACGATTCTTATAAAATCCGCTTCACCATTGTTTGATCTATTAACAGCTAAGGTAAATGTTGCGATCAAATTTCCATCTAAGGTTTGTCTCGTTTCTGGATCTCTTGTAAGTCTACCAACTAACACAACCTTGTTGTATGACATTATTATTCCACCTTCTCTTCTGCTTGACTTTCCTCCTGTTTAACCTCTTGGGCAACTTCTTCTTTCTTAGCTCTTGCAGCTCTTCTTTCTTTCTTCTCAAGGTCTTCTCTTCTGAACGTTTGCCATCTCATGAACTCAGGATGGACTTTGAAGTAATTTTCCAGTTGCTCTAAACCTTGACCGTTTGATCTGAAGTACACTACAGTGTAATCACCATCAAAGTACTTTCCTATCTTGTAGGCGAGTTTTCTCACGCCCCACCTGTCAATGTTTTCTACCTGTGCCTTTACTCTCTCTTCTAAAAACTTCTTAACGTTTTCAACAAGCTTGTTCCTTTCTTCCTCTGGTACATCCGGTTTGATGATAAACATCGTTTCGTAAATCCTCATAAAGCACCTCCTCCCTCGGTCTATGCGGCCCTGCTTCTGCCTTTCCAAGCAGAGCGGGATTTTAGTATTACATAAAACAAATACGGGCAGGTAAGCCCGCTTACTTGGTTATGAAATTTTGGTGGGCTCGGGAGGGATCGAACCCCCGACCGTCCGGTTATGAGCCGGATGCTCTACCAACTGAGCTACGAGCCCACTTTAGTGGAGGCGACGGAGGGATTTGAACCCTCGAATAGAGATTTTGCAGACCTCCGCCTTAGACCCCTTGGCTACGTCGCCCCGTGCGTGTTAAATTCTACCATAGAGTTTTTTTTCTGTCAACGGGTCAAATAGAAATTACTCGAATAGGTATACACATACTTACCAGATAGAAAAACAAGAACAAACAAATGGAATACTAAAAAGAATAGAAGATGTTTCCTGTTTTTTTGGTGTTGTTTGTTGATGGAGTAAAATACTGGTTTAAATCGGTATCAGGCTATTTCAAGTTATTTCTCACCGTAACGACCTGTGTCGCGGATGTTGCCTCTGAATTTGGGTCAAGAAGTATCGGCAAGACTAAAGCTGAGTGTTTGGAATGCATACAAATAACCATCATAGCTTCCACGTAAACGGTACCATCCAGTCCTATCGCCGGGCTGGAGTGCACACAATCTCCAGTCTGGAATCTCCATTTGAACGACCATATTACGCACACCCCCTTATTTTCCAACGGGTATTTCAAGTGTTGAGACTTGTTTTCCATCGAATATCATCGATGTACCGACAACGTATATTGTGAGTGTCCCTGTTGAAGCATCGTAATCAGCACGTTGTCCTTGGAATTGACCGATTCGGATGTATTGGTCGTAAGTGCGTGTGGTGGGTGTAACGTTGGAGGCTAAGGTGAAGAAGACCATTTGGTCTATTGGAACGGTGAGTTTGTCGTCGAATGCTGTGGTTACAAGTAATAGATTGCCACCGAAAGTGATGTTACCCAAGAGGATGCTTCCGTCGGCTGTCTCAACGATGAATTTTGTCTTGCTTGCGTGTCGTCTTGGGATTTCTATCAGTTCGATGTAACCGCTTGAGACTAAGTAATTGATGTTGTTCGATGTGAATTGGAATGTGATTTTACCGTCGGTGGTCTGTTGGATGTTCACAGTGTCGGTTAAAATCGTTGAACCGCTGGC
>CAZOAS010000056.1:5687-9822 GCA_964577745.1 uncultured Fervidobacterium sp. | reverse complement strand
TCGGTCTAACCTCTTAGGTACTCATCGATACCTCTTGCTGCCCAATAGCCATCAGCAACACCATGGATTATATCCGGTCCATTTACAATATCTCCACCTGCGAATAACCATGGTATTTGGGTTTGTCTGAGGTTATTCGTGAGTATCCTTGATCCAACAAATTGGATCTTTGATTTCCATTCTTCTGGTAAGTACGAATAGTCTGGTGCTTGACCTATAGCTTCGATTATCATATCGCCATCGTAATAGCAAATCTGAGCTTCATCGAACTTTGGATTGAACCTTCTATTTTCGTCAAAAACCTCGGTACATTTTACACACTTGAGTCCTTTTATTTTATCTTCGTTTGGATAGAATACTACTTCTCTTGGACCCCAGCCCGGATATATTTTTACACCTTCTTCGATTGCTTCTTCAATTTCTTCCATATCGGCTGGCATTTCATCATGGGTTCTTTCAAGACAGGTAACCGTTACATTTACTTCCCCGTATTTCATTTTCTGTAATCTTGCCATGCTTCTTGCGATATCCATTGCCACGTTTCCACCGCCTATAACGACAACACGTCTTGCGACTTTTGGTTCCGGACCTTCACCACGCAGGTAATCTCTGATTTCTCTCAATAATGGTAATGCTTGCAGAACATCTGGATGGTCAGAACCTGGTATTCTTGTGGAACGCCCAAGTGTTAATCCCGTTGAGATAAATATCGCATCGTATTTCTTTTTGAGTTCTTCAAATGGTATGTCTTTACCAACGGCAACACCTGTCATGATTCTAACACCAAGTGATTCGATGAAGGCGATGTCTTTATCCAGTGCTTCGTCGGGTAATCTGTAGCGTGGTATTCCGTATCGCATGACTCCGCCAGGTCTGTTGAGCGCTTCGTAGATATCGACTTGGTATCCCATCGTTGCTAAGAAATACGCTGCGGACAAACCAGCGGGTCCACTTCCGACTATGGCAACTTTTTTGTTTTTCTTTGGTGCGTCGAATTTGACTATCTCATGCCACTTTTCCGCTGGAACGTTATCTGTAATATAACGTTTGAGCCATCTTATAGCTATCGCTTCTCCACGATGTGATATGGCACAGACTTCTTCACATCTGTGTGTACAGACTCTTCCACAGACTCCTGAAAGTGGGTTTGCACCAAAGTTATTTTGGTCTTCTACACCTTTCAGAAGCCATTTTAGTGCATCGTTTAAATTGTCTTTCCAAATAGCTTTTATGTACTGTGGTATTTGCATGTGTTCTGGACATCTGTCTGTACATATACCACATTCAACACAACGAGCAGCTTCTGCCATCGCTTGCTCTTTGCTATATGCTTTGACAAATTCCACGAATGAATTAGAACGTTCTTCGGCTGGTAAGTGTTCTGGGATGATTCTGTCAAGATCCAATAAATCGTTCTCTTCTTCTCTTGTCCAGCCGATTTTTATCTCTGATGGGTCTTTTTTCAAAATACCTTTTTCAGTTGGTGCATAATAAAAATCCTCGGCTTTTGGAGAAACGAAAATGTATTCGCGCGTCATCTGGAGCGAACCAGTGGTACATATATCAACACACATAGCGCAAAAACTGCATCGACCGTAATCAATGGCTGGTCTTTGTGGTTTCATACCGTATTCTTGCTTCATATCAGGTACTTCAACCATTGTTATTGCATCGGTTGGACAAATTTTTGCACAAGTGCCACAACCTATACATTTTTCCCAATCGTTTACATGGAAGCCCCTGTATCTGGGTGTCGCTTCCCTTTTCTCTTTTGGAACTTTTATAGTAACGGGCTTTTCAAATATATTTTTCCACGCTATTAACGGTGCAAAGAAGCTCTTTTCAGCCATTCGAACACCTCCAATTTTATTGTGATCGGTTAACGGTGAACAGTGATCAGTTATTGGTGAACAGTGAACAGTAATTAATAGTATGTATTCTTGCTTCTTCTTGATAAAGAATTTATAAGGCTTTGTAGCATTTTTAGTATTATTTTTGCGTTGCTTGAAAGTTTGAAATAATCTTCTTCAGTTAGATATTTAAGTTCCTTAGCTAAATCAAGATAGAATAATACTTCTTCAGTAGTTCCTTTTGATAAAGCACAAAATCTTTTCAATTCGTTTGTTGTACCTCTCCCAGAACCTTCCGCTAAATTTGCACAAATAGAAGTTGCTGCTCTTCTCATTTGACTTGTTAACCCGAATAATTCAGACTTTGGGAATTTTTCAGTTACTTTGTATATCTCTAAGGTGAACTGAAATCCAAGTTTATAAACATCGAGTTCTGTTACGTTCATCCAAGACACATCCTTTTATTTGACTGTTCACTGTTCACCGAACACAGTTCACTTATCTATCAATTTCCGGTGCGCATACGCCCATGGAATCGAGCCAGATAGGTACATCATCGATTCTTGTACCCGGCAGCAAGTGTTCAACACCGTATAAGCCTTGCGGATATGAGGCACCACGAACAGCGACTCTGTACGGTGTTTCGCCACCATCAGAGACAACAAGGTAACCATACTCTCCACGTGTTGATTCAACTCTTGCGTACGCCATGCCTTTCGGTACTCTTATCCTCAAACCGTTACCATCGGAAATACGGACGTTCACAGGTCCAGAAGGCATCTTTTCAAGTATCTGTCTGATTATCCTTATACTCTGCTTTATTTCTTGTGGCTTCAAACTAATTCTTGCGTATGCATCGCCTTCTGTTGCAGTTGGTATGTCAAATTCGACTTTATCGTAGAATAGATACGGATCAACTTTTCTTATATCATACGGTACACCAGTTGCTCTCAATCCAATACCAGTAACACCAAGCTTTAGACATGTTTCAGTATCTATCTTTGCTATGCCTTTCAATCTTGTGTGGAGTATTCTATTTTTCAGGATGAATGTTTCGTATTCTGGCATGCGTTGTTCTATGTAATCCATCAATTTGCTTATCTTTTCTTCTAAACCGGCAGGCAAGTCTTTTCTCACACCACCTGGTATTATGTACATGTGATATATTCTTGCTCCGGTAAGTTCTTCGAATATATCTAAAACTCTATCTCTATCGCTTACTGACCAGAACATACTCGTGTACATACCAGTTGGTCCACCAATTCCACCAAACGCCCATAAGTGGTTTGCTATTCTTGCAAGTTCAAGTACAAGCATTCTTATCCATTGAGCTCTCTCTGGAACCTCAACTTTGGCAATCTTCTCAATTGCCATAGCGTAACATGCTTCATTTATATCAGGTTCTGGCACACAGATTCTTGGAATCAGTGCAAGGTTTTGGTACCATAGTCTTCTTTCCATCAATTTTTCAAAACCTCTATGCAAGAAACCAGGTACAGGTCTTGCTTTTACAACGATATCACCTTCAACATACATATGCACACTGAAATTTCCATGCATACCAGGGTGATTTGGACCGAAGAATAGTTTTACCTCACCCATTTATATCACCCCTTATATCTCCTCTTATTATCTTCGCTTCATGAATAACATCCTTTTCGTATTCTCTGTCTGGGAAATGTTCTTTTGAATATTTTAGTGGATCAAAGTCTTTCCTGAGAGGTGGTAAGTCGTTCCATAGCTCAAGTATCATTGGTTTTTTGCAGTTTTCGTTACCTTCAAATTCCACACCAAAGAATTCATGTACATCACGTTCGTAATATTCGGCAGTGGGCCACATGTCTTTGACCGTATAGAATACAGGTTTATCCCTGTCAACGAAGGTTGATACTAAGAATGTTACTCCATTTGACCAGTTGAAGAGTATGTATACAAGTTCAAATTTCTTGTTTTCTATCCAGTCGATACATGTGAGGATAGATAAGTGTGAATAGCCGATTTCTTTAAGGTAAGCCAGTAAAGGTATCGTTTTGTCTGGTTCTGATATGATTTTGAATTGTCTTGGATCTATTTCAGATACCTCAACGTTGTAGGTCTTTTTTATCCTTTCAAATAATTCTTGAATATTATTCGTGGAATTCATCATGTACTATCACCTCACCAAGGCTTCTCAATTGGTTCTGTTTGTACCATTCGTAATTTTCTTTGTATCTCTTCCAACCATTTGCTTCGCCCTTTCTTATCATTTCCATCAATTGATTAAATGCGTTCAATATTGCCTCTGG
>CAZOAS010000056.1:2563-5587 GCA_964577745.1 uncultured Fervidobacterium sp. | reverse complement strand
GGTCCCATACCAAGTCTTTCCATGTCAAATCTTGAAGTCATCGATGGTGGTAATTCAACAGCTCCACATCCAGTACAGTAATGCAACATCCACATCGAACGACTTCTGAGTTGATCAGCTATCTTTTCCCAAACACTTCTTTCATCTATTTTGCTCATTCATTTCACCTCCGGAAATTTTTCGGTTATCAGTTAACGGAGAACAGTTAATGTTGGTTAAGAACGACGATAAACGCTTGTAAGAATGCAAGTAATATTGGAACTGTCCAGTAAAATGCAACAGCTTGTTCTATTCGGAACCTTGGTAACACGGCAGATATCATCACAGCAAGTATCCATACGATTAAATATTTAAGTAAGAACACAAAGTATGTTCCTCCACCAAGGAAGAAATCGACAAACAAACTTATCTCAACAAATTCCATAAATGTGTTCATGAGCATTAAAAGTCCCATGTATTTTGCACTTAATTCAACCATAGGTCCTGAAGCTATCTCTGCAGGTGCGATCGGTGCTTCGAATGGTTCTTTACCAAGCATACCTTGAAGTGATATGAAAGCCACAAGTGCTCCGATTGGAAATTTGAATAAATTCCAACCATCACCTTGAGCTGTGATTATTGTGGAGATATTGGAAGTTTTATAAAAGTAAAGCAGAGAGGTTATGACTATCAGATATGGTACTTCGTATCCGAGCATAAGTGTCAAAGCCCTTGCTACGCCTATAGATGCCCATGGGTTACCTGTGCCAACCATACCCATAGCCATACCAAGTGCACCTACTGTGAATAAGTAAACTATCACAAAGAAATTATCAAGTCCAGGAAATGCGACAAGTTTGCCAAGTGGAACAAAGGAAAGCGTTGCGATGACACCACCAAGTGCCATAAGTACACCAAAATCGAATATCCAACCATGTGTCCATCCATGCTTGGTAAGTGTTTTGAGTACGTCTATAAAATTCTGATACCAAGGTGGACCATATCTTTTTTGTATTCTTGCGGTAACCTTTCTTCCAATACCTTCGAAAGTTAAACCGAAAAAGAACGCTGTTAGCAACACCTGAGCAACTCTCACAGCTGTCATCATTACCACCTCACCCACAAGATTAACGCCAAGACGATAGCAGCCCAGAATAGATAGGCGGATGCCGTCCTTCGGGCTAAGTAATCTATACCTTTACCGATGGCTTTTAGCACATTTACAAATGAAAGATAAAGCTCTTCAAATGAAGGATGTCCTTCGTATTCTCTTTCAAAGAATGCATAGAATTTACTTGCGTAGTGGTACAAATCGTAATTGTGCAAAAACTCACCTGATGTGTATTGGTCTTCAAGTGGTATCTTCTTACCTTTTGGCATAAGTATGTAAATTATTGCCGCAATGATAAAGCCTACTGCAAACATGACAAATACCGTCCATGTATCCCAATAGCCCATGCTTGTCATGAGTTTCGTACCTTCAAATTCGAATGGCTCCATACCGAATTCTTTTTGGATATCCGTTATCCAGATGAGTACCTGTTGTGGGAATATACCCCATAGTACGGTTAATCCGACAAGGATAATCATTGGAATAGTCATGAAAATTGGTGCTTCTTTTACATCTTTGTGTTTGCTCTTAAGTTGACCAAGGAATACACCGGCAAGTGGTCTGAAAACGTACAAGAACGAACCGATACTTCCAACGAATACGAACATCTCCGTTACGAACATACCTCTTGATACGAGCGATTGGAATACCATCCATTTTGATATAAATCCACTTGTTGGTGGTATACCGGCAAGAGAGATGATACCAACAAGGTAAGTTACAAAAGTTATCGGCATTCTATGGATTAATCCACCAAGTTCATCTATCTTTGTTGTACCCGTTCTGTAAACAACCGCTGCAAAAGATAAGAATATCATCGTTGCTGCAAGTGCGTGGTTTATAATATGGAATAATCCACCTGCGTATCCCACTTTGTCAAGTGTTGCAAGACCTATGAGTATATATCCACCATTTGCAACTGTTGAGTAAGCGATGAGCATTTTCATATCGTTTTGTTTTATTGCCATCAGTGTTCCTATCAGTATTGAAATATTGCCAAGCCATATGAGTACATAAGAAAGGATATTCACACCGTTGTAAAATTCGCTAAACATCACAGAGACAGGGAATACGGTTAAAACGAGTGCAAGTATATAAGAACCCATTTTGACAAGTTGACCGGAAAGAACGGCACTGAACGTATCCGGTGCGTTACCATGAACATTTCTAAGCCATGTGTGTAGCGGGAATACACCGCTCTTTGCAATACCTGCGCCAAGCAAAAGTACCAATACAGCCCATTTAAAACCTATCGATTCGCTTGGTAAGTTTTGGGCAATTTCAAAAATGTCGAACGTACCGTATCGTGAATAGAGCATAAACACACCATACAAGAACATGTACGTACCTATGGAGCTTATGACTATGTACCATATAGTTGCTTTCTTTGATTCTTCCTTACCCATCGGAACGATGAAAAGTGAACCGAGTACGGCTATTTCCCAGAATATGTAAAGTGCTATCAGATTAGATGAAAAGAACACACCGAGAGTGCCAAGTAATGTGATAATCGATAGTGCGTTGAACGCATGTGGATTTTTAGCTTTGCTTATCCAAGAAATATTGAAAAACGCAAAACTGGCAAAGACTATCAAGGACAGTATTGAAAAATATTTCGACATCGCGCTAAATCTCAATACATCTTCAAAACCAAATAACCCTTCCATAGTATCAGTTGGAAAATTCCAAAGAACAAACATACTGTATATCGACAAAGCAAAAAGTACTATAGGACCTATATGTTTGTTTAACTTTGATAACAAGTACCCGACAAGTGAGCCAACGGCTAAATAGATTATTAAATTTTGCATCATCACATACCCCCTTTAATAATGAGGTCAAAGTATGCTTTGAAGTCCATAAGGTGCGTTGCTATGTTGTTAGTTTGAGTATGTACAATCTGCGGGAGAAAACCAACAATTACAAGCACCATG
>CAZOAS010000056.1:0-2463 GCA_964577745.1 uncultured Fervidobacterium sp. | reverse complement strand
GCCTTGAGAAAAGATAAACAATGGAGACGGTTACAGCTGTGCCGAGTACAACAGGTGTAATTGAACTTCCGTTTGAGTACACATCAACAGCCCACAAACCAAGTGGTAATACTTTAAGTTCAACGAGTAAAGCAAGTAAGAAGAATATCGCAACTGTAGGCACAACGTAAGGGTCAATTATATAACCGGCATATCCTATGTTTAAAGTACCTGATTTGATGTACATAAGCACTGCACCGATAAGATAAAAAATACCAGCAACTCTGCCGAATATGAGATACTTAAACGCACCGTAAGAATTGTTCTTATGGCTTGCGATAATGTAAGATACCGCTGCAATTATCTCTAAGAAGACAAAAGAATTGAAATAGTCAGCGGTCAACATCAGTCCGTTCAAAGCCGACAGTAAAACAAGTAAAAGTGTACCGTATCTTTCTTCAAGACTTGCCGATAAAGATACCAATAATATCAGTACATTAACAAATATCAGGAAAGGATAATTCACCTTATCGAGAGCCAGACCTATACCGTACACGGAAGGCCAGCCACCTATTTCAACTACGGCATTTGGCTTAGTGAAGAACAAAAGTAAACCAATATTGAAAAGGCTAACCAACGGCAAAAGGTAATTGCCGAGTTTTTTATTTACCACACTTGCGAAAGCAAAAGCCAGTGGAACGGCGACGAGAAGAGCAATCATTCTATCACTTCCTTTGCAACGCGAATTTCATCGGGATCAACAGAACCGTATTGCTCACTTATATGTACCAAAAGCATAGCACCAAGTGCTAATGTACCTACACCGATGACAATCGCCGTTAATACAAGAGCTTGTGGAAGTGGGTCAACGAACTTGGCAACAGGTGTAATAGCTGAATAAATTGGAGCTTCCATACCTTCCAGATAACCCAGCCCAATTATGAATATATTAACTCCTGTATCTATAAGTGAAAGAGAAATGAGCTGTTTGAATAAGTTCTTTTGCGAGACAATTCCGTAAATTCCAATGCCCATGATTATAAATGCGATGTTATATACCACATCTCATCCCTCCTTCATTTCAGATATGATGCTTGATAACTCAGCACCCACTTTGAAACCTATCAGCACGTAAACGATTGGTACGACACCTGCACTGAAAAGATTTCCAACAACACCCGTTGGTAAGAAATTCATCAAGAATACACCTGAAAGAGCCATACCAAGTAAACCTACCACTACGTAACCAGAACCAGCAACTTGTTCTGTGTGTTTTGCCACGTCGGTGACTTTGAATTGCTTGTCAGAAAGCATCAACAATAACATACCAAGGGCAATCACGGTACCACCTGGAAAACCACCGCCAGGTGTTAAATGACCATGGATGAATATATAAGCGCCGAAAAGAAGAATTAAGGGCAAGATTATACCTGTGGCGATTTTCAAAACGAAATGTTCATCGAACTCAAGGAAACTCTTTCTTTTCAAACTTGCACTCAATATTCCCACACCGAGCGCCGCTGTGAAAAGTACGGTAACTTCACCAAGTGTGTCGAAAGACCTGTAATTAACCACTATTGAGGTTACAACATTCGCACTTCCATCTTCACGATTGGCTGATTTTTTGAACTCAACTGGTTCGTAATTATCCTTAGTTGACTTGTGAATAATATCAAAAATAGCTCTCATGAAAAAATCGAATTTACCAAACTCAGGTAAAATAGGTAGCACGTTGTTAATTAAGAAAGATAGAAAAATCCAAACGATAAGTAAAGCCCATATTCTTCTCATTTCTTCTCACCTACCTTTGTTTTCCACAAGGCAAAGAGCATGACAGCACTTGCAAGCCCTGAACCAACAGCGGCTTCAGTTATCGCAACGTCCGGAGCTCTGAGCATGATAAAAATTAAAACGGACAACAGACTCACAGCCGAAAGCGCAATAAGCGCATCTACGGTCTTTTTCGCCTCAACGGCAAATATCGAAAATACTATCATTAAACCTCCAACTAAGAAGTAAAAGAGCTTAACGCTATCGGTAACCACATCTTTCAACCAATACCACAATTCACTTAACTTGTACATTAACAACTCCATCATTTAGAATCACCACCTTTGTTTGGACTTTGAATTTCGTCAACAAAGGTCTCTTTGCATTTCGGAGCATCATTTTTGTAAGCCGATCTTATCATAAGAGATGCGGCAACTGGGTTTGTAAGAGCAATGAACACTATCACAAGTATCGCTTTACCAAGGAAGGAAAAATCCAGTATCCCAACACCGAGTGCTATTGAAAACGTACCAAGGGTTGTCGCTTTTGTTGAAGCTTGCAATTTAGTGTAAATATCAGGCATCCTTAAAAGACCAAGACCAGCGAAAAAATAAAATAGTGCACCAAGTCCGACAAGAGAGTAACCAACCATTTCTCTAATCATTCCCATCACTTTACATCACCACTCTTCTTTTCACTTACTTGACCTTTTGC
>CAZOAS010000055.1:0-9961 GCA_964577745.1 uncultured Fervidobacterium sp. | reverse complement strand
ATAGAAGATAGCAACGGTAAAGTAACTTACGAAATGATTGAGAAAAAATTCGGAAAAGATATCGCACTCATAGTCGATGGTGTAACGAAAGTCAGTAAGATAAACGCACCTGTCGGTAACGTTGAGCAAAGAAAGAAAGTTGAAACAATTCAAAAAATGTTATTTGCGATGGCAGAGGACATACGCGTTATCTTTGTTAAACTCGCCGATAGGTTGCATAATATGCGCACAATAGATTTTGTCGAAGATGTTGATAAAAAAAGATACAAAGCTATGGAGACTTTGGAAGTGTACGCCCCAATAGCACATAAACTTGGCATTAATGTTATTAAGTCTGAGCTTGAAGATTTATCGTTCAAAGTTCTCCATTACGAAGAGTATCAGAAGATTAAACAATTAATCGCTCAAAAAAAGATAGAAAGGGAAGAAAGACTGAAGATTTACATCCAACAACTTTTAACCTCTCTCCAAGAACACAACATCGAGGCGAAAGTTGAAGGGCGTTACAAACATTACTACAGTATTTGGAAAAAGATGATCCAGAAAGGGAAGGACTTCAACGAGCTTTTCGATTTGATGGGTTTAAGAGCCATCGTAAAAGACGTAACAAGTTGTTATACAACCATAGGCATCGTGCACAATCTCTGGGTACCGCTACCTGGTAGATTTAAAGATTACATAGCCGCTCCAAAATCTAACGGTTATCGCTCGATACATACAACGGTGATAACACAATTCGGTGAGCCTCTTGAGGTACAAATAAGAGATTACCAGATGCACGAAGAAGCTGAATATGGTTTGATAGCTCACTGGGCATACAAAGAAGGAGAAGATACGGTTGATATAAAGCAAAAGTGGATTCTTAGGCTTGCGGAATGGCGAAAGGAACTATCGCAAGGTTACGCAAGTTTGGATGATCTGAAAAAGGAACTTCAAATGTCCGAAGTTTTCGTACTAACACCGAAAGGTGAGATAATACATCTACCTTATGGAGCTACACCTATCGATTTTGCATACGCTGTTCACACGGAAGTTGGGCATCACTATGCAGGCGCAAAGGTGAATGGGAAAATAGTACCAATAGATTATCAACTCAACAACGGAGATGTCGTTGAGATAATCGTCAATAAATCATCGTCCGGACCAAGCCTTGATTGGTTAAGATATGCAAAAAGTCCACGAACAAAGGCAAAGATAAAGAGGTTCTTCAAAGAAAAAGAAAGGGAACAACTCATAGAGCGTGGTAAAGATGTATTACGAAGAGTTTCAAAGAAATTGAACATTTCGATTGAAGAATTACTTGAAAAACCAGAATTGAAGAAATATCTAAGTATCCACCAGATTGACCAAGAAGAATTCATAACCCGTCTTGGTGATAAGACAATAACGCAAGACGATTTAATGAACATCCTCGGTTACAAAGAGCAACAGAAAAAGAAAGTCGAAGTCAAGAAGAAAAAATCAACTGGTTCCTTAGTTGTAGTTGATGGAATGGACGGATTAGAGACGATATTTGCAAAGTGTTGTAACCCTATACCGGGTGATAGAATCGTCGGTGTGGCAAGTAAACGTGGACTTGTTATCCACCGGGCAAATTGTATCAACGTTGTCAACCTTGGAAATGATAGAAAATTCCCAGCAATTTGGCGTTCAGATATAACAGCACAGTTCGGCGTGTTGGTAAAAATGGAACTTGATAGGAAAGAGCGTGTGCCTGATTTACTCTCAAAAGCTATGGAGAAAAAGATAGAGATACGCAACTTCAAATTCGAAAGCATCGCTGATGATTACGTTATCGTATCGTTGAATGTGAATGTGAAATCGCTTGAAGAACTCGAAGATATATTAAGTTTCTTCAAATCAGCTCCAGGTGTTAGAAAGGTGGTGCGTTCTTAGTGAGAGCAGTGGTACAACGTGTTACAAAAGCAAGTGTTTCAGTTGATAATCAAATCGTTGGTAAAATAAATCATGGTGTTGTAGTTTTACTTGGTGTTGGTAAAGAAGATAGCATCGAAGATGCCAAATATCTAGCTGAAAAGATAGTTAACCTTCGCATCTTTGATGACGAAGCCGGAAAGATGAACCTATCGTTGCTTGATGTAAAAGGAGAAGCTCTTATTATTTCTCAATTCACACTGTACGGTGATTGTCGAAAAGGTAGAAGACCTTCGTACACAGATAGCGCAGAACCTACCATTGCAAAAGAGCTATACGAAAAATTTGTTGAACTTGTAAAAAGTTACGGTGTGCACGTTGAGACTGGTATCTTCGCTGCTTACATGCAAGTCGAAATCCACAACAATGGACCTGTGACACTCCTTCTCGATTCTAAGAAGGTGTTTTGATGGTTGTGCTTGCTCATCAAGAAACATACAAAAGTTGTCATTTATTACACGTTTGTTGTGCTCCGGATCTTGTAATAGCGTACCTATCAGGTGCAAGGGGCGATGTATTTTTCTACAATCCAAATATACATCCAAAACAAGAGTATGAGAAACGATACAACGAAGTTGTGAAAGTTGCTAAATTTTTCAACATGAACGTTCTGGAAGTTCCATATGACCCTGAGAAGTTTTTCAAAGAAACGAAAGGATTAGAAAACGAACCGGAACTTGGAAAAAGATGTGAAATTTGTATAAAGATGAGGCTTCAGAAAAGCTTTGAGATAGCAAAAGGAGGTAATTATAAATCATTCTCTACAACATTAACATCTTCACCTAAAAAATCAGTGGAGATGATAAACAAAATTGGGCTTGAAGTTGCAAAAGACAGTGATGTGAAGTATTTACCAAACATATACCGAAAAACACCACTTTACAACGATGCTCAAAGACTAATAAAACAACTTGGAATCTATCGTCAAAATTATTGCGGTTGTGTGTATTCGATAAATAACATAAAAAATATGAGCAAAACAGAGGTGTTGTAATGAGGATTTATTTGGGGATAGAAGAAATAGAAGATGATAAGAAGATTTATGCAAGCATAGCCTTAACTTCGAAGGTTAGAGTTGAATACGATTACAAAGGTGTAAAGTATCTCTTACTTCCATACTCTGTGGGAGATTTAACCGTACTTATCGAAATCAACGATGAAAAAGAAATTATCGATTCTCTTCTTGAAAGCTATATACGTAATCTGGTGTTGGAAAGATACTTATATCCAGAGGAGATACGAAATTTAGTTCCACATTTCAAAACAGAATTGAAAAAATTCAGGATACTTGTGGTAAAATATAACAGTGCGGAAGAAAAAGAATTTGCAAGATATTCCCTCTCAAATGTAACATTTGGAGTTGTTAGCTATAACAACCTTGACATTCATCTGATTCCAAGTGGAACATCGATTAAGACAAAAGAAGGATACAGCGTATCATCTATAGTTGATACACCGGAAGAGGGACTAAGACAAGCTTTCTTAGTTTCGAAATGGTTTGGTGGAGGTAATTACGAAGAATTACCAAAATTAGCGATGCAAAAAGAATTAGAACTTAAATATTGGGAAAATTTTTTAAAATATTTTCTCTTTTCAAAAATCGATGAAAAGTACTTTTCGGTGATAGTAAAAAGATTAAACGAATTCAGAAAATCAACGTACTTTGACCCAGTGAAGAACATTGAAAAAATCACACTTGGTATAATTCTTGCAAAAAATTACGAAGCTTTAAACACAACAGAGGATTTTATATAGTCAAAGTTTCAACAACAGATTTAATTGGATACCACCGGGAGGGGATTAACTTGAATCAAACGATAACACTTTCGTTCGCAGGGCTTGTTGAGAATATAAAAATGGCAAGAGCAGTATTACATACATTTTTAACTTTTAGAGGTGTTTTTGATAAAGACATATTCGACACAGAGTTGGCTATTAACGAAGCTATAGCTAACATTATCCAACATACATACAAAAATGAACCTAAATATATTGTAATGACAATTAACTGGACTGATCCAGATACGATTGAGATACTTCTTAAAGACTTTGGTCCAAAAGTTGATCCAACAAAAATCAAATCCAGAGATTTAGACGACATAAGACCTGGTGGTTTGGGTGTTTACATTATCCAACGTATCTTCGATGTCATGGAATTCAAAGATGTTACCGAGGGTAATTTACTCTATTTAAAGAAAAAATATCTGATACCTCCCAAAAAAGAAGATTACGAAAACGACTGAGACTCAAAAAACGGATTTTAACAGGAGTGTACAACCATGAAATGGGTCATTGAACTATTTAAAAACATTTGCTTTCTCTCAGCTTTTTTCGGTTTCCTTGCGGCACAATTTCTCAAAGTGATAATTTACAAAGATTTTAGGGTTTTTGGAAGATATGGTGGCATGCCAAGTGCACACGTTGCCACAACTTCTGCTTTGGCTTGGTCTGTTGGGTATACAACAGGTTTCTCATCACCAACAACAGCGGTTGCCGCTATTTTTTTAGCAATAACTACGGCTGATGCCGTAGGTTTAAGAAGAAACGTTGATCCTAACAAGGGACATACACTCATGGAAGTTATTTACGGATTTATACTGGGGTGGGTTGTTGCACTGGTCACTGTAAAAATTGCAAAGTAATGCAGATACTAAAAAAGCGAGGGGGTTCTCTTGAAATTTCAAACTAAAATAATATTATTAACCATATTTTTTCTCTTAAGTGTCGTAAATATTTTTGCCGAAGCTCCAACTTGGTTTGCCAATGTTGTTAAACAAAGAAGAGCTGGTGTTAAAGAAAAAACAGCTCCAGAGTTTATAGAAGAACTCTGGAATACGATATCTTCGATATGCAATAAATATCAAATGGATCCCGTATTTATAACGACAGTAATAGCCATTGAAAGTAACTTTACAAACGTACAGGGAGCCGGTGGAGTACTCGGCATGATGCAAATTCATCCATTAACAGCAAAAAGCATCGCAAAATTGCTCAATTTAGAAGTACCAGAGGATTGGAATCAACTTCTTACAGATTACAAATTGAATATCACATACGGTACAGCTTACCTTTCATATCTGTACAAAAAATCAGGTTCACTGTTTTCGGCGCTTGAATCGTACAACAACGGTAAAAACAAAACAACATACGCTCAAACCGTTATGAAACAATACGAATATTACAGGGGATTACATGAAAAAGAATTACAATCGAAACAAAACGTAGCTAATAAACAACAAAACGATACACAAATTTCAAACAACCAAACTTCCGCTTGGGTTCAAAGTTGGCAAGTACCTGATTCGAGTTGTATTTATAGTCCAGTTGATACAGATTAATCAGTCGCAAGAGAAAGGACTGAGAAAATTGGAACCGATAATTAAAATAGAAAACTTATCGTTTTCTTACGGTAGTAATTTCTCTTTGAATAGTATAAACCTATCCGTAAAAAAGGGAACGTTTTTTGGAATAATAGGTCCAAACGGTTCGGGTAAGACAACACTCTTGTCACTCATAATGAAATTCCTAAAACCTTCGAATGGTGTGATATTTATAAATGGTGAGAACATTCAAACTCTTTCGCACAAAAAAATAGCCAAAAACATAGCTTACATAGCTCAAGATTTCAATCCATCGTACGATTTCACAGTTGAAGAAATCGTCGAAATGGGTGGTATAGCAAGATCAAGAAGCTTTTTTGACACCGAAGTTAATCAAGAGGATCTTGATAATGCATTGAGTATAGTAAATTTACTTGAGCATAAAAAAAGGCTCTTCTCAACACTCAGTGGAGGACAACAAAGAAGGGTGCTGATAGCCAGAGCGGTCTATCAAAACACACCGATAATAATTGCAGACGAGCTAACAAACCATCTTGACATCGGTCAGGCAATGAAAGTTATGAATTATCTTAAATCACTTACTTTAATGGGGAAGACAGTCGTTGGTACGTTTCACGACATAACACTTGCCGCAAAGTATTGTGATAACATAGCTATAATGAAAGATGGAACGCTCAAAAAAATAGGCACGCCTGACGAAGTATTAACGGAAGAATTAATCACCGAAGTTTACGATATAAAAGTGAAGATAATAAAACATCCCAACGAAAATTATCCAATATTGCTACTTTGATGAGTTAAACAAAAAGCTCGCAGGTTACTGCGAGCTTTTTTATTTCACTCTTTTATCACCCATACACTTTTGGAGGAGAAATATAGCTTTATTTTCTCTCCAACTTTTGGAATGATAAACTCCATCGGGTTATTTATAGTTACTTTCAAAACATCACCATTTTTAAATTTAATTTCCATTTCAGCGATTGAACCAAGAAAAACGACACCCTGCACTGTACCATTTATTGAATACTCTTTTTGGACTAACGAAAAAGCCTCAGGTCTAACAACGATTTTAACCTTATCTCCTACAACGAATTTTCCCACATTTTTAACGGTTATTTCCTTGGGATAAAATATATCCGAAGCTATAGTCGCGTTTTCATCATTAACGTTGGTTACAACTCCATCAATTAAATTAACCTTCCCTATGAAATCAGCCACAAATGTATTTGAAGGTCTTGAGTATATTTCATAAGGTGTTCCGCTTTGCATAATTTTACCGTCTTTCATTACAACTACAACATCCGACATACTCATCGCTTCTATTTGATCATGAGTGACATAAACTGCAGTGATGTTTAGTTGTTTTTGAATCTTACGAATTTCTGTTCTCATAGTCTCTCTTAGTTTTGCATCTAAATTCGAAAGAGGTTCGTCGAGGAGTAACACACCTGGTTCCATTACAAGACTTCTTGCAAGTGCAACTCTTTGTTGTTGCCCACCAGATAATTGCTCAGGTCTTCTTTTTTCGAGACCTTTCAATCCAACTATTTCAATCATATCCGAAACTTTTCTTGCTACTTCCTCTTTCTTTAACTTCATTATCTTCAATCCGAATGCAATATTCTCTTCCACGGTCATATGAGGAAAAAGGGCGTAACTTTGAAAAACCATCGAGATATTCCTTTTGTTAGGAGGAAGATTCGTTATATCAACACCATCAAGTATTATCTTTCCAGACGATGGAATCTCGAATCCGGCTATCATTCTAAGCGTTGTCGTCTTTCCACAACCAGAAGGTCCAAGGAGGGTTAAAAATTGACCTTTTTGAACATTTATATTAAAATCATCAACAGCTATCGTTTCAACACCGTAATTTCTGAAAACTTTTCGAACATTAATAAGCTCAAGTCCCACCTTAATCACCCTCTCACTGTTGTATAATTGGTAATACTAACTTTATTTTTCAAGAATATTTTTAAAATGAGTATAAAAGAAGTAATTATCAAAATCAACAAAACAGAAAAAGCGCAGGCTTCCGATAATCTACCCGATTCAGTTTGACTAAGTATTTGAACAGTTATAAGGTTCCACTTACTTGAAACCAAGAAAATTGCGGCACTAATTGCTGTCATTGCTCGCACGAATGAGAAGACCAATGCAGAAAAGAAAGCAGGCGTTATCAATGGAAGAGTTACCTTGGTAAAGACTTGCTTATTATCTGCTCTTAGGGTATAGGCAGCTTCCTCTATTGATGGATCAACTTGATTAAGTAAGGCAACTCCAGCTTGGATACCTACCGGCATATACCTGAAGACAAAATTTGCTACAAGTATAGTGAGTGTTCCCGTTAGGATTAAAGGTTTCGTATTAAAAGCAAGAATATATCCTATTCCTATAACCGTACCTGGCACTGCAAAACTCATGAGTGAAAAAACTTCCATTAACTGTTTACCCGGGAAGAATTTCCTAACAAGCAAAAAAGCTATCACCATTCCTAAAAATGCAGATATGGGAGTTGAAATTGCCGCTATCGTTAATGTTCCTTTTATAGCCCTTGAACCAACATCAAATATGTATTTGAAATTCTCAAGTGTAAAATTGTTGTTTGCACCCCAAGCTTCGACAAAAGCTCCCCAGAATATCACACCGTATATCAGAAGTATGAATCCTACTATTATCATACATATAGTGAATAGAAACCACTTTACTCCATCACTCACACTCTTGACAACAGATATTGTTGGCTTACCTGTAACAGTAAAATACTTCTTTTTACTTACCCAGTATTTTTGGAGAAAGAAGGCTATAAGTGATGGTAACAAAAGCCATATGGCTAATGCAGATCCACTACGCGTGTCGTACATACCTGTTATTTGAAGGTAAGCTTGAACAGAAAGAATTGGAAACTTGCTTCCAGCGAGTATAAGTGGATTACCAAAATCAGCAAGTGATTCTATAAAAAGCACTAGCATGGTACTTGCAATACCCGGTATTGAAAGAGGAAACACTACTTTTGTAAACACTTGCCATCTATTTGCTTTTAGATTAAATGCCGCATCTTCCAGTGTAGGACTTATAGTTGATAACACACCATCAAGTGTTATAAAAGCTACAGGGAAGAAGCATAGAACTTGCGCTATCATTAAACCAGGTAAACCGTATATCGAAACACTTCTTATCCCTAAAAGCCTTGATGTTATTAACCCATTAGACCCGAAAAGCATTATAATGGAAAGTGCACCTATGAATGGTGGAAAGATAACGGGTAAAACTGCCACAGTTCGTAAGAATGATTTCAGTGGAATATCTGTACGATTAATCGTGTAGGCAAATAAATATCCGACAGCTGTACCAAAAATTGCTGTAAGAGCTGCAACAATTAGGCTGTTCACAAACCCCTTTCTAAAATAAGGATTCGACAGAACCTCAATGTATGTACTCAAATCTAACTTTCCAGAAGAATCTGTAAGACTTACAGCAAAGACCTTTACCAGCGGATAAATTATGAAAATAACGAGTAGAAGAAATATAAGTATTATATTCAACAACAAAACCGGTTGTTTTACAAGCACCATAAAACGGTTATAAAGCTCTTGCCGTTGCATTGTAAGACCTCCCTTGGTTTGTACAAGATATTAAAAAAGGGGCAGAGATACTGCCCCTCTTTTATTAAGAAATGCTCAGTAAGGCAGAACATCCTTAACCCATCTGTTAACTATCCTCGTTTTGTTATCAGCAGCCCATTTTGGGTCAACATGGACTAATTTTATTTGAGATAGCGGTGGTAAATTCCCAAAATTAACATCTGTTCTTATCGGATAGAAATACGTCTTTTGATCCACTATCTGTTGTTGACCTTCTTTTGATAGCACCCACTCGATAAGCTTCTTTGCAGCGTCAACGTTCTTAGCACCTTTTATTATCGAAAGGCACGCTACTTCGTATGGAACACCTTCTTTTGGAAAAACAACCTTGATATTGTAACCTTGGTCGATGAATTGGAAAAATGCAGGTGTAAATTGAATACCAATTGGTGCTTCACCAATTCCTACGGCTTTGGATGGAGCAGTACCACTTTGCGTGTAAGTCTGAACGTTTGGAGCCATTAGCTTCATGAACTTAAAAGCAGCTTCTTCACCTAATATCTTTATTAAACCTGCAACAAACGTATAACCCGTTCCGGAAGATTGTGGGTTAGGATACTGTATCGTCTTTTTGTAAACTGGTTTTAGTAAATCGTTCCAACTCTCTGGAACTGGCAATTTCATTTTTTCAAGAACAGTCATGTTTATACCAATTCCTAAAGGATTCATATAAATTGGATAATAATATCCTTCTTTGCTATCGTAAAACCTCGTTGAAATTTCCTTAGGAATAGTAATTTTGTACTGCATAGTCAAACCACGTTCTTTAGCGATTATGTGGTTTTCCATAGGCGCTCCAAACCATACATCTGCTTGAGGGTTCGCTTTTTCCGCTTCAATCCTTGCAAGAGCGGGACCAGATGATAAAAACACAAATTCCACTTCAATGCCCGTGTCTTTTGAAAACGCTGCAAGTATCTTCCTTGCATTCGCTTCGTCAACACTTGAATAAACAACGAGCTTTGCCGCAAAGAGACTGCCAAAAACGCTTAACAATAAAACACTTATCAATATTCCAAATTTCCGCATAAACTCACCTCC
>CAZOAS010000054.1:0-10424 GCA_964577745.1 uncultured Fervidobacterium sp. | reverse complement strand
ATGATATAATTGTTATCGATTTGTAGAAATAAATTTTTTATATTTGATTGGGGGAATCTTCATGAATATTCTCCTCGGTGTTAGTTCTGGAATAGCTATTTACAAAGCCGTTGATTTAGCAAGTAAAATTAGAAAGCAAGGTTGGAATCTTCAGATTGTGATGACAGAGAATGCTTCGAAATTAGTTAATCCGGTGGTCTTTTCTTCGGTTGGGAATTGTAATGTTTACACAGATACTTATGAAATCGAGTCTGGTTGGATAATCCACACGGAACTTTCTAAGTGGGCTGATGTCTTTATCGTTGCACCAGCAACCGCGAATACTCTTGCAAAGCTTGCAAATGGAATAGCGGATAATCTTCTAACAACAACAGCTTTGGCGTTTGATAAAAAATCGAAAATCGTAGTCCCAACTATGAACACGCGGATGTACGAAAACGCAATCACTCAGGAGAATATTCAGAAACTTTCAAAACTTGGATGGTACGTATTAAATCCAGAAAGCGGTCATCTGGCATGTGGTGAGGTTGGCAAAGGACGTTATCCTGAGAATGAAAAGATATTAGAATTCATAAAATTAGTGCACGAGGAAAAGCCACTGTCGGGTAAAAGGTTGCTTATCACCGCTGGACCAACTGTAGAAGCAATTGACCCGGTAAGATACATATCTAACCATTCAAGTGGAAAAATGGGATATGCCATAGCGACAGTCGCTAAACGTCTTGGGGCGGAGGTTATCTTAATAACGGGGCCAACTTGTTTGGAATATCCATTTTTTGTCGATGAGATAGTATCTGTAAGGTCTGCTGAAGAGATGTACAAGGTTGTTTTGGAGAAAAAAGACTCTTGTGATATACTAATAATGTGCGCCGCTGTTGCCGATTATAAACCAACTCAAAGAGCCGTTCAAAAGATAAAAAAGACGGCGGATAAAATCACACTGGAACTTGAAAAAACACCAGATATACTTGAGACTGTTGGGCATTCAAAGAAAGAAAACCAGCTCGTTGTGGGATTTGCTGCTGAAACTGAAAATATCATTGAAAACGGATACGAAAAACTGGTTAGAAAAAACGCCGATGTAATAGTTGCAAACGATGCAAAAGTTGCGATGGGTAGCGATAGAAATCATGTATTCATAATATTTAAAAATAAAGCAACTGTTGAACTGGATGGAACCAAAGAGGAAATTGCAAAGGAGCTGTTGTTGAGAATATGCAAAAGTTTTTAAAAATATTTTTGTTTGCAATTTTTTTAGTAAACTTAACTCTTTTCGGAGTTAACGTTGAGAAAGTGTTCCTCGGAGTTAAATACTCTTTCGAAAGTTTCCAATCAGATGGTAATGCTATATTTGTGGATCCTTTTAATAAAAAAATGATCGTTTACGACTTATCATCAAAATCGATTGTTTCATCTCTTGATTACGTTGGGAATTTTGTTATAGGCGTTTATCAAAGTGAAAATGGCTATGTTGTTGTCGACAAAACCGGACATTACATTTCTAAAATTTCAAAACAAGGTTTTCAAGTGAAAAGAGTGGTTTTACGGGATAAAATTCAAGGGTCTTTATTGCAAGACAACAAGATTTATATTCTTTTAGAAAATGGAGAGCTGTATGTGTTTGATACGAATTTGAATCAAGTTTCAACGTATAAATTTTCTGATTCACCGGATTATATCTTCTCATGGAACAAAAAAATACTTGTAACTTATCAGTGGAACGATAATTACGATGTGGAATTTATCAACGAAAAGCCAAGGAAAATAGGTTTAATGACCCCCTCGATTTTAGTAGGCGATTTATTAATCGACACACGTGGTGGTCAAGCTTACAATCTCAAAACTGGAAAAACTATCACATTAGCTCCTTATATTTCAAGTGGTTTTTACGATGGTACGAATCATTATATCGCTTGTATGTCAAATCTAACGGTTTATATTGTAAAGAATGATTCTGTCCAAAGTTCTTTCAAGGTTCCTTATCCTCCAACAGCGATTAAGAAAATAGGAAATTTAATTGTCACACTAAGTGCTCAACACAATAAGGTTATGGTTACAGTCGATGGAAAAGACGTAAAAGCATATGAAACAGGAGATAATCCACAAGAAATTTTCAAAGTGAAAAATTCACAAAGCGTGTTCTCAGTTTACTGTTCTGACAATGGATATATGTACTATTATCACTTTAAATAACCTTTCAAACCACACAAAGAGTAATTTTAGAGGGAGGTAAACAACATGAAAGCAGTCAGATGGGTAAATTCGTTCTTTCCAAAGGTAAAAAATTCTCAAGCGATTTCAGAAGCTTTGCATGAAATGAGAAAACACTCTTGTGATTACTGTGTCGTCGTTGACGAGGATGGAAAATTCGACGGATTACTCCACAAATCAGTTATAAAGGAAGTGGAGATGGAAGAAAAAGTTGATAAATACGTTATTTTCCCTGATTTTTACATAGTAGAAGATTCAACGATAGAAGAAGCAGCAATGATGCTCATTGAAAACAAAGAGACCGTTCTTCCGGTTGTCAATTCCAATAGCGAAGTTATCGGTGTTTTAACAATTCAGGAAGTTCTCGAAGCTATGACAGAAATCTCTGCGATGGATGAACACGGTATAAGAATAAATTTGACTTTGCAAGATAAACCAGGAGAATTGAAGAAGGTTATCGATGTACTTGCAAATAACCGAATTAATATATTGTCCATACTTACACTCAAAGACAATGGGAATCGCTTGGTTTCAATAAAAGTTGATAGTAAAGACGCCGAAAGTGTTGCCGGAATTCTTGAAGTTTACGAAATCCCATATGAATCAATAGTAGAAGAAGAGGGATTTTTCTAATTAGATAATGGATATACATTTTAAACTTGAGTTTTTTGAAGGACCTCTTGATTTATTGTTGTATTTAGTTCAAAAAAAACAAATTGATATCCGTCAGTTGCCAATATCTCAACTGGCGGATGAGTTTTTGTATTACGTAAATCAAATGGAAGAATTCAATATAAATGTCACATCCGAATTCATAGCCACTGCCGCATATCTTCTTGAACTTAAATCAAAGAGTTTATTACCTTCTCTGAGTGAAAGTGAAAGAAAAGAATACGAATATAAACGTGAATTGCTGTACAGAAGAATTGAAGAGTATGCAAGATTAAAGCAACTTACGGAAGAAATTTTGAAAACCGATGGTGCAGATCGATATCCAGTAAAAGTTCCGTATGTCTTTCCAAAAATAGATGAAAAGAAACTTATCAGGATCGTAAAAGCTGCTCTTCAGGAAGTTGATATAAAGCAAAAGGTATACATAATAAAGAAAGAGAATTTTTCTTTAGAAAGGATTATGGAAGAAATAGAAGAAAATTACGAGACTTTTGATTTGTACACTTTGCTCAAAGAAAGCAAATCGAAATATGAAATCATTGTAAAATTTCTTGCCATCTTGGAATTGATAAGATTTGAAAAGTACACGATAGATGAAAATCTTGTGCTCAGAAAAGTGGTGAGAGAAAATGTCGTCGCACAACAATGAGGAAAAATTCCAAGAGCAAAGAGCCTTAGTTGAAGCTATAATCTTCGCTTCAAGAGGGATAGATAGACAGACAATTAAAAACTTAATCGAAATCCCTGATGAAGAACTTGAGTTGATAATTAAGCAAATAATTGAAGAATACTCTTCCGCCTTGCATGGCATAGAATTGAAAGAAATAGAAGGATACTTAAGGTTTTACACAAAATCAAAATTCTCAAGTATTGTTTCCAAGGTTGCAAAAAGAAGAAACCTCGGAAGTCTTTCGCCATCTCAACTTGAAATCGCTATATTCTTAGCCGTGCGAAAACAGGCAACTAAACTTGAGATAGATAGTATGAGAGGTAAAGATTCGACAAATATAATTAAACAACTCTTAGTTTCCGGAGTGATTAAGAGGAGAAAATCTGGTAGAACTTTTGTTTACAGTTTAACAGACACATTTAAAGACGAAAGTATGATAGAAGAACTCGTAAGACAAGCTGGAGGAGCTTCGTTTGAAAGTATAGCCAAAAACATTTTCGAACCGGAAGAACAAAAGGACGGTGCTCAAATTGACAGTTAACGAAGCTAAATATTTATCTCAAAAGATAATGGAAGCAGGGGAAATACCATTGCTCATTGGTCATTTTGGTGTTGGTAAAACAGATATTGCAAGAGAGATAGCATCGCAAACGGGAAGAAAATTAATTATTCTTGTGCTTTCTCAAATGGAACCGGGAGATTTGATAGGACTTCCCGTCCGTGATGAAAATAAGACCAAATTTCTGGCACCTGATTGGTGGCCGGAAGATGGTAATGTGATTATACTTCTTGATGAAATAAATAGAGCTCACAGAAGTATCAGAAATGCGATAATGCAATTGCTTGTGGATAAAAGAATACACAACCACATTTTGCCGGAAGATACATGGATAATGGCGTCGATGAACCCGCCTGATGAAAATTACGACCAAGTTGAACTCATAACTGACCCTGCTTTCTTATCACGATTTTTCATATTGGAGATACACCCAGAACCAAACGAATGGATAAAATGGGCAAGTTCACATAACGTTTCACATGAAGTGATCCAGTTTATCGAAAAATATCCAGAATTTCTCTCCGTGCACGAAGGTGTATCCTTAAAAGCTTCGATAAAACCAAGTCCAAGAAGTTGGTACAAATTAAGCCGTGTCCTCTCTTTACTCAGCGAAGAGGATAAAAAGGAATATTCTTACATCCTCGCAAGCGGGATAGTTGGTCCTGAGGCTGCAAAGGTATTCGTAGATAAAACGATTTCTTCCAGTATACCAAGCCCATACGAAATATTAATCAATGGTGATATACCATCCCAGATGGATATTCACCAAGCAAATGGGTTATTGATAAGGCTTGTCGATTTTATCTCAACTGTTGATGACAAATCACTTGAAACAATGAAGAAAAACCTTGAAGTGATTTCACAAAACCTTGTAAAGCTATCGCAAGTCACACCAAAAGATTCGTTTGAAGCGTTTATGAGAATGCTTGTAAATCTTTCGAACACTCCTGGTTTGAAAGGCGAATTCTGTGATGAACTAATAAGGAAAGTCATAACTTCAGATATTAATGAAAAGTAACAAAGATTAGACAGCCTTGAATGAAAAATTTCAAGGCTGTTTTTTTACAATTATCATTCTTCAGTTTGCTTTATTACAGATATCTCTTTTAAAAGTGCACAAACATCTAGAAGTGTTATAATAGTTTTTGTGAGATTTTTCAACGAATTCTTCGTAAGGGGGATGATAGTATGGCGGAAGTAATAAGAGCTCCACGTGGTACACAACTTACATGTAAATCATGGCAAACGGAAGCAGCAATGCGCATGCTTATGAATAACCTTGACCCAGAAGTCGCAAGAGACCCAGCAAATTTAATAGTTTACGGTGGTAAAGGTAAAGCGGCAAGAAATTGGGATTGTTATTATAAAATCGTTGAGACGTTGAAAAATCTCGAAAACGATGAAACACTGCTTATTCAAAGTGGAAAACCAGTAGCTGTATGGAAAACACACGAATGGGCACCAAGAGTGTTGATAGCCAATTCAAATCTTGTGCCAAAATGGGCAACGTGGGATTATTTCAACGAACTTGAAGCACGTGGATTGATAATGTACGGTCAAATGACAGCGGGTAGTTGGATTTACATCGGTACTCAGGGAATACTCCAAGGAACATACGAAACATTTTACGCTGTTGCGAAAAAATACTTTGGTGGCACGTTGAAAGGTAGACTTGTTTTAACTGCTGGACTTGGTGAAATGGGTGGAGCACAACCACTTGCGGTTACAATGAACGATGGTGTTGTAATAGCCGTTGAAGTTGACAAAAGAATGATAGATAGAAGATTGCAAACTGGATATCTCGATACTTGGACTGATAGCCTTGATGAAGCAATTAAGATGGCAAAAGAGGCAATGAACGAAGGTAAACCACTCTCCATAGGTTTACTCGCAAATGCCGCTGATGTACATCCAGAACTTGTCAGAAGAGGTATTATTCCAGATGTTGTCACAGACCAAACAGCGGCACATGATCCACTCAACGGATATGTACCAGCAGGTATTTCGTTTGATGAGGCGGTAAAATTGAGAAAAGAAAATCCACAAAAGTATCTTGAGATGGTCTACGATAGCGTAGTAAAACATGTTGAAGCGATACTTGAAATGCAAAGACAAGGTGCAAAGGTCTTTGAATACGGTAACAACATCAGAAGATTGGCACAAGATCACGGAGTTAAGGATGCGTTCAACATACCTGGATACGTGCCAGAATACATTAGAGAATTATTCTGCGAAGGTAAAGGACCGTTCAGATGGGCTGCTTTGTCTGGAAATCCTGAAGATATTTACAAAACTGACCAAAAAGTACTTGAACTATTCGGTGAAGATGAGCATCTAAGAAAATGGATAGATATGGCACAAAAGAAGATCAAATGGCAAGGATTACCAGCAAGAATATGTTGGCTTGGTCAAGGTCAGAGAGCAGAGATGGGACTTGCAATGAACGAAATGGTTAGAAAAGGTGAGCTTGAAGCACCGATCGTTATCGGTAGAGACCACCACGACACCGGGTCAGTCGCAAGTCCGTACCGTGAAACTGAAGCGATGAAAGATGGTAGCGATGCTATCGCTGACTGGCCACTTCTGAATGCAATGCTTAACGTTGCAAGTGGTGCAACATGGGTATCCATACACCACGGTGGCGGAGTTGGAATAGGTTACTCCATCCATGCCGGTGTTGTAATTGTTGCTGACGGAACAGAACTTACAAGACAAAAATTGGAAAGAGTATTAACAAACGATGTTGGTATGGGTGTAGTCAGACACGCCGATGCCGGTTACGAGATAGCTATTCAGACAGCTAAAAAACACGGAATCAGAATGCCGATGATGGACGGTGAACGGTGAACAGTAAACAGTGAGCAGTGAACGGTGAATGGTGAACAGCGTGTTTCCAATTCACAGCTCATCGACAATTGTTAACTGTCCACCGATAACTGACAACTGTTAACCGTTCACCGATAACCAATCACCGACAACTGTTCACCGACAACTGCTAACGGAGGTTCAAAAATGTACATAGGACCTGAGGAATTCGAAAAAATCGAATCTATTGATTTTGATAGTAGTGAATTAATAAACTTTCTTGAAAGTAAAAGAGAGCGACTTGATGTTTACCACCGCCATGTTGCGGTGGTAACTTGTTACGCTAAGGAACATGATAACAATGTCTCAGGTACAATTCGTAACAAGAAATTTCCATTCTTTGTGAACTTTATTGTAACCACATCAAATGAAAAACTTGTGGGCATTTCACTTTCTCAACCAATGTCCCTATCACCGGCTATTTATAAGCTCCAAGAAATAACAAAAGCTGATGAATTTAAGCAGATCTTTCAAAACTTGACAAACGAACAATGCAATATACAGTGTGGTATAATTAAATTACCGCTCAAAACAAGATTCATCGCTATAGTCGGACCAGAAGAATTTCTAAAAAAAGAACTGTACAGTGAAAAGATATTGGGTAATGAATCACTTTCATTTGCACAAAAAGTAGACGACATGATTTTAGAAAGGCTTTTGAAATACAAAGACGATAATTACAAAATTTGCAAGACGATAATAAACGATGATGGTATTAATTTTTTCGTCATAGATAAGAGTGTTCCAGATGAATTCAGACCATTACTCTCAGAGGTTGTGTCTTTACTTAGAAAAAAGCACAATTTAAAACCAGCTAAGTACTTTTCAATAACAGAAAAAGTAATAGGTTCGTTTGTTTTGGAGTTCAACAGTATATTCTCTGAAAAATTATTTACACAAGTTGATGAACTTATAGAAGAATATGAGAAGATAAAGTACGATATAACAAAGCATTTTAAATAATTTCTTAGGAGATGGTATATTTGAAAAAATTGGTATTTTTATTGTTGATTCTAATGAACACGATTCAGGTATTTTCTATCAATCTTCCCGCTCCAACACAGTACAAATATATCAACGACTATGTTGGAATAATAGACCAACAAACAGCACAAAAGATAATTTCACTTGGTAAAGAATTAGAAGATAAATCCGGTGCCCAATTGACTGCGGTTATAGTCGAAACCATAGGTGATACGACCATAGAAGAGTACGCTGTTGAATTATTCAGAAAATGGGGAATTGGGCAAAAGGGTAAAGATAACGGTGTATTACTATTAGTTGCAATAAAAGACAGACAAATGAGAATAGAAGTCGGATACGGACTTGAAGGTGCCATACCAGATGGGAAAGCCGGAAGAATCAGAGATGAATACATTATTCCGTACTTTAAAGAAGGCGATTACTCAAAAGGTGTTTACTATGGTTACTTAGCTTTGGCAAAAGAAATTGCAAAAGAGTACAACATAGAACTGACATTTGACATAAACACGGAATTACCTGAAGAAAAAACCGACGATGAGGAAGTTTATAAAAAAATAATAATGCTATTCGTGATAATAATATTCATAGCACTCGCACTATCAATGAGTGGAATAAGATACCGAGGACCAATGGGACCACTTGGTCCTGGGGGATTCGGAGGAATGGGTAGAAGTGGTGGTTCAAGGAGCTCAGGAGGAGGTTTCGGAGGATTTGGCGGCGGACGAAGCGGCGGTGGTGGAGCAAGCGGAAAGTGGTAAATCCCCAGAACGGAGGCGATTTTTATGGGGAAAAATGTAAAATCATTTTACAAAGTTTGTTAATCGTTTCAGTCACAATATTTGCTGTTAACTTTCCAACACCAACGGCATTAAAGTACATAAATGATTACACTAAGACGATAAGTGAAGACATTGTAGAGAAAATATACTATATCGGTAAAGAACTGGAAGAAAAAACAACAGCTGAACTTACAGTTGTAATAATAGATTCCCTTGAAGGATTGAGCGTAGAAGAATACGCAAACCAGTTATTCAGAAGATGGGGCATAGGTAAAAAAGACAAAGATAACGGTGTACTCCTTTTAGTTGCCCTAAAAGATAGACGAATGAGAATAGAAGTGGGATACGGGCTTGAAGGTGCTATCCCGGATGGGAAAGCCGGAAGAATCAGAGATGAGTATATCATCCCATATTTCAAAGAAGGCGATTACACCAAAGGTGTCTATAACGGTTATTTAGCTCTGGCAAAAGAAATAGCAAAAGAATATCAAGTTGAACTAAACGAGCTTGCTGACAAAGAACCTGTAGGACAGAAAAGATTGGCATTGCCAGAAAGTGTGCAAAAAATTCTTGCTATCATCTTTGTTTTAACCATATTTTTCTTTGCCTTTTGGGCGATAATTTATATCATTGCAACAATTGTTCAGAATATAAGAGATTTAATACTCTATAAGATTTTTCACAGAGCACCTCGTAGTCGTTATAGACCAATCAAAGGAAGAAAATTAAAAAGACAACTTGGAAAGATGTACGTATTCGCAATCTCGGCGAAAGAATTGATTGATGGTTCAGCATTTTCAGTTTTCGATTCAGGTTCAAGTTCAGATTCAGATTCCTCTGATAGCTCTTTTGGCGGGGGAGATAGCGGAGGTGGAGGAGCAAGTGGGAGTTGGTAAAAAGTAATAACTCAAAACCGGAGGTTGAATCTAAAATGAGCAAATCATACTTGATAGCTACAGCGTGCAATCAAAAATATGAAGATTTTCTTATAAATCATTGGCTAAAATCTTTGAAAGAGAACGTGGATTTATCAAATATAGATATACTGGTGATTGATTATGGATTGTCTGATGATGCTAAGAAAAAATTGGAAAGTGAAAACGTGATCTTGCACCAGGTGGAAAACAAAGAGGGTCATATAAACAACTTAAGGTTTGTAGAATTGAGAAACTATCTTTTGAAACAAAGTAATTACGAACAAGTTGTCCTATGCGATTCAGGAGATATAATTTTTCAGAGTGATATATCACAAATATTTAAGATGCAACCTGAAAAAATCAAGGGTGTTTGTGAAGAAATATCACCAAACATGGATATAGTTTTAAACGACAAAAACGTTCGTGGTGCTAATGAAATAAAAACGTTTTTAAAAGGAAAGAAATTAATAAACGCTGGATTCATTGTGTATCCCACTAGAAAATTTAATGACATAGTTCAGAAAATGTTCGACAGAATAACAGACAAAAGTGCATGGGGTATTGATATGGTTCTTCTTAATTATTTTATATATCAAGAAGATTTTTTTGAATTACCAGTGATATATAATTTTATACCAACAACATCAACTCAGAAATATTTTGTAAAAGATGGAAAATTTTATTTGAAAGATGGAACTTTAATACCAGTTGTACACAACGCAGGTGGAAAGAATATTTGGAGATCTATTAGAAATTTTGGATACGGG
>CAZOAS010000053.1:3976-10429 GCA_964577745.1 uncultured Fervidobacterium sp. | reverse complement strand
AACACCTCAATTTTCGGAATCCAAAACTATTTCTTTCGCTTTTTCTTAGATTTCTTATCCTTCTTTTGTTCTATTTGCGCAAGTTCTCTTTCAATTTCACGTTCTATTTCAAGTTCTTCTTCACTCACTTCAACAAAGTCTATTTCCATTCTTATTTTGTCAGCTTTAACAACCTTTGCGTTTAAAACGTCACCGATTTTGTATATTCGACCAGTATGTTTCCCAATTAGGACGCTTCTTTGTTCATCGTAATAATAGTAATCGTCAAGTGTGGATATATGTATCAAGCCCGAAATGTATTTATCTGGAATTTCTACAAACAAACCAAATTTCGCAACTGAAGTTACAACGACTTTGTACACTTCTCCGATGTGATTTGATATATAATCGATTTTCTTAAGTGCATCGTAATCCCACTCTGCTTCATCTGCTACTCTTTCTCGTTTACTACAATGCACTGCAGCTTTTTCAAGGTATTTTTGAAGTGATTTAATTTCTTTCTTCGATAGTTTTCCACCTTTTTCAAGGTACATCTTTAATAATCTGTGTACTATAAGGTCTGGATACCTACGAATAGGCGAGGTAAAGTGTGTATAAGCTTCTGAAGCCAGACCAAAGTGTCCAACGTTGCTTGGTGAGTAAATCGCACGTTTCATGGATCTTACCATTAATCTTTGAATACTGCTTCTTAACGGATGGTCTTTCGTTTTTTCAAGCAATTCTTGCAAAACTTTTGGATGTACATGCTGAGGTAATTTCATCGTTATTCCAATCGCACTAAGATAATTTTTGAGTTGCAGTAGTGTGTCGAAATCCGGTTCTTCGTGGATTCTGTAAATGAACGGAATATCCGCACTGTGGAATATCTCCGCAACAGTTTCGTTAGCTTTTATCATGAATTCTTCGATTATAACCTCTGATTCACCACGCTTTCGTGGAATAATGTCTACAGCATGCCCTTTTTCGTCAAGTACTATCTTTACCTCATCACCTTCTATATCAAGTATCGCACCCCTGCGCCTTCTGTTTTCACGGAGAATATCTTTTAGTTCTTTCATTAAGTAGATATGTTCAGCTAAATCCTTTAATTTGTCACCTTCTGGTCTGCCTTCTAAAAATGCATTTACATCATCGTACACAAGTCTTCTGTAACTTCTAATTACACCGTTACCTACTTTGTAATCGACAACATCACCATCTTTGTTTATCTCCATTAAAAGAGACATAACCAGTCTATCTTCACCTTGCACAAGACTGCATAAGCCATTTGATAACTTAAATGGAAGCATAGGAATAACCCTGTCAGCAAGATAAACACTTGTAGCACGGTTGAATGCCTCTTTATCAAGGGCAGTATTTGGTTTCACATAATGTGAAACATCGGCAATGTGTACACCAAGTAAATAATTCCCGTTTGGTAAACGCTTCACTTGTACAGCATCGTCGAAGTCCTTAGCATCTATCCCGTCTATTGTTACAATGATTTCGTTTCTAAAATCCCATCGTCCTTCGATGTCTTCCTCAGGTACTTTATCCGGCAATTTTGCGGCTTCTTCCATGACTTCATCTGGGAACTGTACAGGGAGGTTGTGTTTAACCACGACGGTTGGAAAATCTGTTGCAGGATCCTCAACTCTGCCAAGTACCTCAACAACTCTTGCTTCTGGACCGCGTTTTGTGGAAGGATATTTTGTTATCTCTGCTACAACTTTCATTCCAGGTTTGGCACCATTGATATTTTCTATTTGTACTTTGAATTCATACGGTAATTTGGGATCATCTGGTATAACAAATGCAAATTGCCCACGCGTTTCAAAAACACCAACAAACTGTTTTATACCGCGTTCCAAAATCCTAAGGACTCGACCTTCTGGAAGTTCGTACCATTTACCTATTATTTGAACTTGTACTTTATCTTTATGCATTGCAAGGTTAGTCTTTTCTATCGGTACAGCTATTTCTTGACCATCTTCAGTGGTAACAAATGCTATATTTCCGCTTCTTGTGAACTCTATTACTCCTGTGAGTAAATTCCCTTTCGTCAATTGATATCTGCCATCGTCACCTTTGAATATGTAACCTGAAGCAACAAGCTCTTCAAGTTGTTTTTTCAACAGTTGCTTTTCTTTACTCTCACTGATATTAAAATACCTACATATCTCTTTATAGGTCATAGGTGTGTAATTTTCTTGTTTAAATAACTTTTTCAATTCAGTTTTCTTAGGCATCCAACTTTCCTCCCCACGAATTATAACATTCTTAACAATTTGCAGATAATAACATACTTGAGTTTGCAAAAATATTATACCATTAATCTCATCGTAGAGCAAAAATCTTCTTTATTTCTTTTCTTAACGCGTTTTGACCTATAGTATTTCGAATGATATGCTTTTAGTGTAAAATCAAGAAATTAAAAGGTCAGGAGGAGTGAAAATGGAGAGGAAACCTATTTTTTCTGTTGAATCTTTTGTTTTCCTGTTTTTCTTGATTATCTTTTTCTGGCTTTTCATTTCAACTATGGGAAGTGCGAACTTTTTTAAAACACTTATGGCTACTGCACACGATTTACTTTTGAACACGGTATTCTTTATCATGGCAGTGGCAGTTTTAACTGGTGCGTTTGCCGCTCTATTGAATGAATTTGGAATTGTTCATTGGATACATATGTTACTCGACAAACTTATGAAACCACTTTACAATTTACCTGGCATTGCTGCGATGGGAATTCTATCAACTTATTTCTCTGATAATCCTGCAATTATAGCTTTAGCGAAGGATAAATCTTTCATCTCACATTTTGAAAAATGGCAAGAACCACTTCTATGTAACCTTGGCACTGCTTTTGGTATGGGTATGATCGTCTCAACGTTTTTCATTGCACAAGGTGGTAGGGCAGGAATAAATTTAGTTCCTGCAGTTGTAATTGGAAACATTTCAACAATTATTGGAAGCGTTATAAGTGTACGTCTCTTTTCTCATTGGACGAAAAAAAGACTGGGAAGTGTTCATAAAGAGGTTAATCATATGAGCATGAAATACCGAGAAATTAGGGAAGGAAACGCTTTTGAGAGATTTCTTGAAGCAATGCTCGATGGTGGTAAAACAGGTGTGGATATAGGCATAGGAATCATACCAGGTGTGTTGATAATAAGTACACTTGTGATGATGCTCACATTTGGTCCGAAGGATGCTTCTATTGGATATCAAGGTTTGGCTTACGAGGGCGTTGCATTGTTTGATAAAATTGGTAAGTGGTTATTTTTACCGTTAAAGATCGTCTTCGGATTTGATTCACCTCAGTTAATAGCGTTTCCTATTACGTGTCTTGGTTCAACCGGTGCAGCACTTGCGCTTGTACCGAGATTCATGGAACACGGTCTTGTCAAACCGAGCGATATTGCCGTTTTTACAGCAATTGGTATGACATGGAGTGGATATTTAAGTACACATGTTGGTATGATGGACGCACTTGGGTACAGATATTTAACAAGTAAAGCTATTCTTTCTCATACCATCGGTGGGCTTGTAGCTGGTTTCAGTGCCAATATTTTGTACAATTTAATATTCTAAAATGGTGGGAATAAATATGGGAAAGATAAGTAATTTCAGTGTTTTTCAAACTTCAAAAGAACTAATGACTAACACATATGTTTTTGAAATCGAAGGAGTTAATTACATCGTAGATCCTGGTAAAGGAATAAGAAAGTACATAGACACTCAAAAAAATTACGAAGTATTACTAACACACGGACATTACGACCATATCGCCGGTTTAGAAGAGATAAAGGTAAATCGTCTGTTTATCTCACCTGAAGATAGTGCGTGTTTGACAGATCCAAATTCAAATCTTTCCGTACTTTTTGACACACTTTTCTCTATGGATATTCGATGGTATAATATAGACGAATATTTTCAGACAATTCCAGCACCAGGGCATACCCCCGGTTCTCGTGTTATAATTTTCGAAGGATACATATTCACCGGAGATGTTGTTTTCGCCGATACGATTGGCAGAGTGGATTTGTATTTAGATAGTTCTATGCGTAAAGTAATGCACATGGAAATGAAACGTACATTAGCTAATTTAAAAGAAGAGTTCAGAAAATTACCACAAGACTGGAGAGTCTGTCCAGGACATGGGGAAATAGTTGAACTAAGCAAACTATTTGTGATAAATCCATATTTTAAGTGAATTGGAACGGGAGAGTTTGAATGAGTGATATTTATTCGCAGCAGTATCTTGAAAGATTAAAAGATTTAGAACTGAAGAGAAAAGTTATACTCGACGTACTTAGAGATTATAAAAACATAAATAAGCAAAAGATAGCCACTCTTGAGAGAAATTTTGAAAGACCAGAAAAGACAGGATTGAGTAAGGTCAATCCTTTTATTTTTTCATTCTTATTAAGTAACCTTTTCAATGTGAACGAAAGTATAGAAAGCAAAGTTGTCGAATTCGAGAAAAACAAGATTTCCAAATACGTCCTTTTCGAAATACTTTTCTGGGCAAAGCCGTCTTCATTTCCATTTCCAGATGAGAATATAAAAAACTATAAAGATTTTCTAAGTAAGAAAAGAAAGAAACTTAAGGAATCGAACTTAGAAAACTATCTTCAACTCTATGCACTTGAAAGTTCAGAAAAAGATACATTCATCAAAGATATAGCTAAAAAAGTATTAGAAGCCAGACCAGAAAACCTCGAGGATTACATCTGGATGCGTGATTTCATATCTTACCTTGATCCTATAGAGAAAAATAACATCAAATCTAAGATACACCCGTACGTATGGAAGGTGTTATCAAGTAATAAAACGATACCTGTTGTTATCGATGGAAACAACATTCTGATGTCGAGTAAATTGATAGGAAGTGAAAAAATCGATGTTCTTCTAATGCATATTGCAAAATTAGATAGAGCGTACTTCCCTTTTTACATAGTCTTCGATGAAAATGCAAAGTATAAGTTCAGAACAAAATATTTCAATTACAAACGAACTTATTACCACTCACCCGCCGATCAACTTATCATCAATCTTGCGAAAGAATTGAATGGTGTTGTATGTTCTATGGATAAATTCAAAGAGTACGATTTCGTTGAGAATATCTGGTATCAGCTGAAAATATAACTGGAGTGGATAAAATGTTAGTTTTAGCTTCATCTTCACCAAGAAGAAGAGAACTTCTCAAAACAATAGGCTTAGAATTTGTTGTTTTATCGCCAGAGATTGACGAAAATATTGAAAATAGCAGTAAACCAGAAGAGCTTGTTGTTGAACTTGCGAGACAAAAAGCGCAAGCAGTAGAGCAAAAAGTAGATAAAGGTGATATAATTATATCGGCTGATACTATTGTTGTGTATCGGAAGTCAATTCTTGGCAAACCAACTGATGAATCCGAAGCTTTTAATATGCTTAAAAGACTTTCAGGTAAGTGGCACAAAGTTTTTACTGGGGTTTGTATAAGAATAACTGGCAAAGAAATAACGTTTTACGAAGTTACAAAAGTCAAGTTTAGAGAATTGCAAGATGAAGAGATTGTGTATTACATAAGCACGAAAGAACCATTGGACAAAGCGGGGGCTTATGGGATACAAGGTTTAGGTGGTGTGTTTGTTGAAAAAATCGTTGGTGATTACACCAATGTTGTCGGATTACCTCTACCTAAGCTATGGAAGATATTGTTCGACAGGGGGATAGTGGGAAAGAATGGCACTTGAAAATGGTCCAAGGGAAAAGTTACTTTTAAACGGTAGTGAGACACTTTCCACCGAAGAACTGATAGCAATTTTACTTAGAACTGGTACGAAAAACAAAGACGTTGTAAAAGTTTCAAAAGAGCTCTTTGAAAACTTCGAAAATAGCTTGTACAAGATGTCGAGAGCAACGTTTGATGACTTTAGAAAAGTTAAAGGACTTGGCGATGTCAAAATAATAACGCTTTTAGCTGCTCTCGAACTTGCAAAAAGATTGGTGAAAGAAGAGACAGTAACATTAGATCCAAAACTAAATTCTCCCGAGAAAGTGTTCCAATACTGTATAGACATGCAAAGTCTACCTCAGGAAGTTGTCAGAATAATATTCTTGGATTCAAAACTTACCGTGCTAGGTAGTAAAGAAATATCCAAAGGTACAATTAGCACTTCCATAGCTCATCCAAGAGATATCTTTAGAGAAGCATTAATTAGAAATTCTACCGGAATAATAATGGTACATAACCATCCATCTGGAGATCCAACACCGAGTCAGGAGGATATCGAATTAACAAAAAGAATCAAGAAAGCTGGTGAATTACTTGGGGTTAACTTATTAGACCACATTATAATTGGGAAAACTTATTTCAGTTTAAGGCAAAAATCTATGGAAGTAGGGTGGGAGAATGTTTGATAACGAGAATGATAAACTGGAGAACATAATGAAGTTAAAAGCTGAGTTGGAAAAGGATTTGAAGAAAAA
>CAZOAS010000053.1:0-3876 GCA_964577745.1 uncultured Fervidobacterium sp. | reverse complement strand
ATCAATTTACTTTCAGGTGATTTGAAAAGAGCACATTCTTCATTCGAACAATCAAGCGGTATCGAAGCACAATACAACAAATTGCTAACTGAACTTTATCTTGGACAAGATATATCCCAACAAGTCGTTTCGTTTTTGAAAAACAATCCAGATTCGATATACCCGCTTTTATTGTTAGTTGAAAGGGAATTAACAAAAGGAACAGCAGATGGAATAGAAAAGATACTCCAGCTTCTGTCTAAGAAATCAGCCTTCTGGAATTTGATATATGAAATGTACTTAAATTCGGCAAACTCAGATGATGTTGCAAAAGCCATTAGAGATAAAGGCTTTGCTTCCTTAGTGCTTTTGTTAAGTGTTTACGTTGATAATACAAGAGATTACCCCGTGCAAAATCATAGCTGTTTAAACGTGCATAAATCATTCTTAAGAGGTGAGACTGCATCGGCGCCAGAATGGTGTCTGTTTGGTCAGATTATGGTAGCAGCAAGAAAGTACTTATCAGGTTACAAAATAGAGATACAAAATCTTAGAAAATTCGAAAAGGCACCTGAGATGAAGCTTTTCCTTGGATTTCTACATTACAATGAGAAAAATCTACCCGTTGCCAGAGAGTATTTTAAAATGTTTGAAACGCAAGTTGGAAGGTTTAAAATATTTACCAAATCTCTTAAGCAATCTAAGGTTGGAATGGAGCAATTCATCGCTTTGCCGAATGATTTCACTCAACTTGCCGCCGAGAATACGTCCATAATCGACTTTTTGAAAGATAACCCTTCCGTTGATGTGTACATAAATTATAGAAACTATGAATCTCTTAGATTGGTTTTTTCCGAAGAACATTGTAAAATCAATTATCGTTAGGAGGTTAGTAGCATGATACCACTATTTGATTTGACACGACAATATAGTATGTTAAAAGATGAGGTTTTGAAAGCTATTGATGAAGTTCTATCTGAAGGGAAGGTTATTCTTGGACCGGCTGTTGAAAAGTTTGAGCGTGAATTTGCTCATTATTTGGGTGTTAAACACGCAATAGGTGTTGCCAATGGTAGCGATGCTTTGGTGATTGCACTTAACGCAATCGGTATAGAAAAAGATGAGAAAGTCATAACAACTCCATACACATTCTTTGCAACGGCTTCGTGTATCGTTAGGAATGGTGGTGTGCCTGTTTTTGTCGATGTTGATAAAGATACTTACAACATTGACTTAAACCAAGTTGAAAGTGTATTGAAAAAAGAAAAAATAAATGTCTTGATACCTGTTCATCTTTTTGGTCGAACTGTTGATTTTGAAAGTCTATTCTTCCTAAAAGAGAAGTATCATGTTAAAATATTAGAGGATGCTGCGCAATCTGTAGGAAGCGAAGGAAAAGTTGGAGATAATATCAAAAAATCGGGAACTTTCGGTGAAATTGGTATATTTTCGTTCTTTCCAACAAAAAACCTTGGAGCCTACGGCGATGCCGGCATGATAATCACAAATGACGATGAATTGGCTGAAAAATCAAGGATGTTAAGACAGCACGGTTCAAAGAAAAAATATTACCACGAAATGATAGGATACAACTCAAGACTTGATTCTTTGCATGCAGCGATTTTGTCAATCAAACTCAAATACTTAGAAGAATGGACGCAAAGAAGAATAAACATAGCAAAGCATTACCAAAAATTGTTTGAAGAGAAAAATTTGCCGATAAAGTATCCAAAAGTTGAAGATAAGGGTTACCGTTCGCATGTTTACCACCAGTACGTTGTAGAATTTGAAAATGAAGAAACAAGAGATCGCGTAAAGGCACACCTGGAAAACCATAAAATCGGTACGGCACTTTATTATCCGTTACCACTTCATTTACAAAAATGCTTTGCTAAATATGGATACAAAGAAGGGGATTTCCCAATTTCGGAAAGACTTTCGAAAACAACACTTGCATTACCGATATTCCCTGAATTGACCGACGCGGAAATAGAAGAAATTGTCAATAGAATAAGCGAGGTGCTATAAGATGGATAATCAGAACGAACAACTTTTACAAACATTGGAAAATTTTGTGAGAAGATACTTGAGGGTTAAAGATACGATAAAGGAATTGAACAAAGAAAAAAAGGATCTGGAAGATGCGATAATTCAGATGGTCGAAGGAACGGATATAGACCACATAATAGTTGATGGTACCGTTGTCGAATTTGAAAACAGAACAAAGATAAAATTAAAGTAAAAATCAAAAGAATAGACCAAAACGGGTAAAAAAACTTTGTTCGTGGGGGGAGTGAAAAAGTTATGGACAGGTATTTTGGTATTTCCCAAGCAGGCTCAACGGTGCGTCGCGAGATTGTCGCGGGTATCACTACATTTCTAACGATGGCTTACATCGTCTTTGTGAACCCTTCTATCCTTGTCCAAGCTGTACCAGGTATATTCGACCAAGCAGGTAAAGTTCTTGACCAAGCTCTTTACAACACATATTACGGATCCTTCATGGTAGCAACTATCGTTGGTGGTGCAGTGGCAACGCTTATAATGGGATTGTTTGCAAATTACCCATTTGCGCTTGCACCAGGTATGGGACTTAACGCATACTTTACCTACACAGTATGTCTGAAACTTGGTATACCATGGCAACTCGCCTTGACAGCTGTCTTCATCGAAGGTCTTATATTTGTTATATTAACAGTCACCGGTGCAAGAAGTTTCGTTGCAAGAGCAGTGCCACAACCAGTTAAAGCCGCAACGGGAGCAGGTATAGGACTTTTCATAGCATTAATTGGTTTGAAAAACGCAGGTATCGTTATGCCTGATCCAATAACAGCCGTAACACTTGGGCATCTCAACAAACCAGACACATTACTTGCAATCGTCGGATTTTTCATAACCGTTGTACTCTTTGCACTCCAAGTGCCAGGTTCGATATTACTTGGAATTATCCTCACAACAATTATCGGTGCCACTCCTATATTTAACGTTACACATTATCAAGGTATAATAGGAAAAATTCCTGATATATCCCCAACGTTCTTCAAATTGCAGTTCGATGCTCAGACACTTCTTTCAGGTACTTTCTGGGTTGTCGTTGGAACGTTTTTCTTTGTTGACTTTTTCGATACACTCGGTACACTCACAGGACTAGCAGAAGGAACTGGCTTTACGAAGAAAAATGGTGAAATCGAAAGAGCGACGAGAGCATATCTTTCAGATGCGGTAGGTACAGTTGCCGGTGCTCTATTTGGAACATCAACCGTAACAACGTACATCGAAAGCAGTACAGGTATCGCAGTTGGTGGAAGAACTGGATTAACAGCTGTTGTCGTTGCACTCTTAATGCTTGCGATGTTGTTTTTCTCGCCTTTGGCACTAACGATTCCTGCAGCAGCAACCGCTCCAGCTCTTATATTCGTTGGTGTATTAATGGTGAAAAGTCTTATGAGTATAAAATGGGATGATATAACAGATGCAGTACCTGCTTTTGTTACACTTACAATGATACCGTTCACATACTCGATAGCCAACGGTATTGCACTTGGAATCATCACATACCCGATAGTAAAGACACTCTCAGGAAAAAGAAAAGAAGTACATTGGTTCACTTGGTTCCTTGCGATACTTTTTGTGGCTTATCTAACATTCTTCAGGGAATAATCATATTCAACATAAAACAAAAAGCCCGGAATACTTCCGGGCTTTTTTATTCTTTTCTTAGCCATATTTTTAGCATAGGATCGATTATCTGATACTTCTCATTCTTTTTTTCAATAACGTCAGCTTTCACAAGTGTATCGATAACCCTTTTCACACTTCCAGCGCTCATTTGCAAATCGTACGGTGATTTATCTAAGGCGATATTCCTTAAAACTGTCTTCTGATTTGGTGTTAAAG
>CAZOAS010000052.1:0-10441 GCA_964577745.1 uncultured Fervidobacterium sp. | reverse complement strand
GTAATTTCTCAAAAAATAAAAACTGCGGAGAGTAAGATTCTCCGCAGTTTTTTATTTTGATTGATTATTTCATGTATTGTAATATCTCCATATCTTTGCTTAAGACTATCACACTACCTGGTACGATTTCTTTGTAGCTCTCAAGTGTTTTCCACAGTTTGTAAAATCTCTCATCTTTTTGGTATGCATCAGCATAAATCTTTGTTGCACTTGCATCACCGGTTCCTTTTATATATTCTGCTTTACTAAGTGCTTCTGCTTTAATAATAGCTGCTCTTTTATCAGCTTCCGATTTTATTCTTTGTGCTTCCTTCTCACCTTCCGCTCTTATGAGTGCTGCGATACTTTGTCTTTCAGATTTCATCCTCTCAAAGACTGCATTCCTATTTTCGAGTGGAAGGTCGGTTCTTTTTACTCTAACATCGATTATTTCTATCCCATAATCTTTAACGTTATTTACAGAAAAATCGAGTACTTCTTTTAGAAACGACCTTTCTTGTGTGACAATTGTATCCATATCGAGTTTTGCAAGTGTATTTCTCAATCCAGAATAAACTATGTCATCAAGTCTTGATAGTGCAAGACTTTCTGTTCTCATACTTTCAAGGAAAGTTTTTGGGTTAGAAATTCGCCATATTATGAACGAATCGACAACAAGTGTTTTTTTGTCTTTTGTTATAACACGTTCTGGTGGGTTATCGTATATGGAGTATCTTTTATCGAATTTAACAACATTATCAACAAACGGTGTTTTGAAGTTTAGCCCAGGTTGTTCGATTACTTTTTTAATTTCTCCAAATCTGAGAATTACTGCATATTGAGTTTCGTCAACTATTACTATAGATAGTGAGAGAAAAATAATCAATAGTATGCCTAAAAATATACCAGTTAATATTACAGATTTTTTACTCATTTTGCACCACCACCAAGTAATTGATCGATAGAAAGCACTGTGAGTTTTTGTGAATCGTCGAGTAGCATGATTTTCTTTGCTTTTGGAAGAACTTCCTGTAATGTGGCAAGTTTAAGTCTGGTTTCCGTTATCCTTGGTGCTTTTTGATATTCGTTGAGAAGTGCCAAGTATCTTTGCGTTTCACCTTGAGCTCTCAATACTTGTTGTTGCGCGTAGGATTCAGCTTCGAGCAAAATTTTCAACGCTTCACCTTCAACTTTTGGTATGAGATTGTTTGCATATTTATTCGCTTCGTTTATGTACCTTTCTTTATCTTGTTTTGCGTTATTCACATCGTCGAAAGCAGATACAACTTCAGCAGGTGGTACTACTTCTTGGAGTAAGACATTCACTATCTTTATTCCCGCTTGATATTTGTCAAGCAAGTTTTGAACAATCGATAATACTTCATCTGCCACTTTTTCACGTTCTTGTGTGAGTATCTCATCAACGTTTCTTTTTGAGATTCTGTCTCTCAACGCAGATTCTGTGACAAATTTAACAAGATTACTTGGGTCTTTTATTCTGAACGCAAATTTCACTGGGTCAGAGACTTTGTACGACACAACAGCTTCAACGCTTACGATGTTACCGTCTCCTGTAAGCATCAACGCTTCTAAATCCCTTGTTTCGTATTTTCTATCTCCAACTGTTTTAAAACCGATTTCTTCTTTTCGAATACTTTGCACATCGACGATAACGTGTGATTGAAATGGAACAGGTGCATGGATGTGTATCCCCGGACCAACGGTTGACGTAAATTTGCCGAACGTTTTTATCAACGCAACTTCCGACGGATTAACTTGGAATACCCCTGTTCCCATGTAAATTAATACCAAAACGATCAGAACCGAAAAGAGAATTATTCTCTTTTTCATAAAGGATATCACAACCTCTCAATAATTTTGTACAACGTTTTTGCCGCCAGATATGTTCCTTCCTTTTCATATCCTTCAACACCGAGCATTGTTCGTATTTCCCCAACTTTAACTCCTGATTCGAACATTTTTTTGAGAAAAACTTGCGCTATTTCATGGTGTTTTTCTTTTCGTTGTACAGCTCCGAATGGATTTGCGAAGTAACTTTCGGTCATACCTTCTTCGGATGTTGTACCTTTCGACATACGTTTCCCAGCGGAAAAAACTTCAATAGCATCTTCGAGTTTGTCAAAAAATACGATTCGTTCGCTATCGTCTTTTACTTCGGTGTAATTGTTAGCGTACAGGAAGAAATCGATAGGTGTTGGTGTGATTATTTCTTTGTAGTTGTTAAATGGTACTATGACACGTGCGTTTATTTTGTCTGGATTCATAAAGATACTTCTATCCATTGTGTAATATGCGTATCCCGGTGGTAAGTCATCAAGTCTCACAAATGCACCTGTTTCTGTACCGTAAGCAACAACTCTGCCGTTCAGTATATCGAGCGTGCCCATATCATCGATGATAACATCCACGTATGCAACTTCCTCCAATCTGTTAAGTGCATCTAACGTCTCACTTTTACCAGCACCGCTGTCACCAACAAACATGGCAACTGCACTTTTCCCGTTCTTCAAAACGATTTTCGCCATCGAACCGTGTACGGGTAATTTACCTTGATCTATACGGATAAGATTGTGTATCGTCAGCGTCGTCTTTTTCATATAGCCGAAATAGTCGTTTTCGTCAAGTGCAGGTATTATTCCAATGTATAACTCACCATCTTTAAAGATGACACCATTTTTCCATTTTTCATCATATTCTGGAATGTTTTCGACTGGAAGTCCGAAAACTAAAATACCAGAAACTTTCTTGCTCTTTATATCCACTATATCTGCAAACTGGAATAAATTCCCAAGTCCAGCAGCATGTGACAAAAATTCTTTCTGAACGTATATGTACATTAACAATTCACCAGCAAGGATTGGGAAGAGGAACCAATCTTTTTCTTTGTTTGGAAGCTTCAATTTATCGATAATTTCTCCTTCAACCACAGGCAAAACACCTTTACGCTTATTGGAACGCGTATAAAAAATTACGGGTGGGTCGAATATAGCACCCCATACCATGGGAATTCCGGAAAAACAAGATAATCTTTCATCTTGACATTCAAGATTATCTATAAGAAATGTTACTTGCGCACCACTTGGTAATTGGCGGATGATGTTTGTGTTATCTGGTGCTATGTTTTTCATAATTGTTCTGTACAAATTTCTCACAAGATTTTTGAATTCCTCCGCTATCATTGTTGCGGTAAATACAACACTCGTCTTTCTTGCATTATCAATAGTGTATTTTTCTCTTTTTATCATGAACCTATGTTTGCTTCGCCAGAAAGAGTAAAACGACTCTATGAACTTTGCCAAATCCTCTGGGTTGACGTAGTTTATTATGGTAGTAATCTCGTTTATGTCTCTTAGTGTTAACAAATGCAGGTATTCAACAAAGTGTCTAACATTGTAATCTTCGCCTATTCTGAATGCTTCAAGAGTTCTGAGAAGAGGACTGTTACGCTCTTTGAGAAAATCGATGTACTCTCTAAGTAAACTTTCAAATCCAGGATTGCTAAGAATTTCACTTGAATCTGTATACACAATTGAACCATCGATAATTACGCTTCGACCCATTTGAATCCCTCCCTTAGAAGGTAAGAAAGTCTTTCTTTATCCACAAGATAAAGATATCCAACAAGAGCTTCAAAACCTGTACTTTCTTTGTACAATAAATCATTTCCATGCTTTTTGGCACCTTTACTATTTATACCCCTTCGAACTATTTGCCTTTCCTTTTCATTTAACAATGGTATAATGCCTTTTAATATCTTACTTTGCCCTTCGCGTGATACGTATCTGTTAGCTCTTTTGTGTAATTCCGTGACCTTTGTATCTATAAGGATGTGAAGTTTTGCATACAGATTGAAAACGGCATCACCTATGTAAGCTAAAGAATCTGTGGACATCTCTTCTGGATTAACGTTTGGTTCAGGGAATAAATCATGCAATTTCAATTCGTTCAACGTTTCTTGTTGCAATTATATCAGCTCCTGTATCAAGTATATTTTCTATCAACACATCACCAGACTTTATTGGTGCCTCAACGGAGGTCTTTCTTAATATATCCATGATTTCGTTCAGTAATTTACGTGGGACCGGTTTGTTTGTTTTAACAGAAACAAGTGGGACATCACCATTTTTCACAAGTACACTCGATGTGAGTATCCTAAGAGGTTCCGTCATTTCTTGTCTTCCGTATTCTATTCCACGTGGACATTTGTTACCACTGACCAACAACTCTCCGTTGTCTTCAAGAATAACAGTCAATCTACACCCAAGAGGACACATTATACATACCATTTCTTCCTTCTTCATTCTACCACCTCCACAACTATGTCACCGGTTCCTATCTTCGATTCCGGAATCTTTATATTGACCATTTCACTTGGCATTAAATTGGCGTGTTTCTTACTGTAAAGTAGGTTGTTTCTTTGTTTAATTCTTATTGTTCCCATCTCCATAGGTTTTTTGACTCTGAGATAAACGTTCAAATTCGTACCTTCTTCGTACCACGTTGGAAACAATATTCCTACGTTTTGACCTTTATCAACGGAGAACTTGGCTGATTCCCAATTGTTTTTCACGTACATAGCAGCGAATTTACCAGCGACCGCACCTTCTTCCGTTACCCAGTCGACAAGGTCGTATATGATTGTACAATTCCCGGCAGCAAATATCCAATTCAAAGAAGTCCGTCCAGAACTTGAGGTTACAATTCCTTTTGTCCACGGGTCAATCTTTAGAAAATCTTTAAACAATGTACTTTGCGGTATCAAACCAACTGAAAGTACAAGAGTATCTACGCTGAAAGTTTTTTCAGTACCGGGAATTGGTTTAAAGTTTTCATCTAGCTGTGCAATAACAACCTTTTCGAGTCGTTCTTTACCGTATATTCCTACAACTGTGTGACTTAGATATAGAGGTATGTTGAAATCTTTAAGACATTGTCTGATATTTCTCTCAAGACCACCTGGATACGGCATCCTCTCAACAACCGCAACAACTTCCACGCCTTCGAGAGTTAATCTCCTTGCCATTATGAGGCCAATGTCTCCAGAACCAACGATTATCGCTTTCTTACCCGGAAGTCTATTTTCCAAATTAACAAACCTCTGTGCGACACCGGCTGTGAAGACACCGGCCGGACGTGTTCCGGGAACTAATATTCCTCCCATAGGTCTTTCGCGTGCACCGGTGGCAACTACAAGAGACTTTGGTTTGTAAACAGTTGCACCTTCTGTTGAAATCACGACAACTTCTTTTCTTTTGTAATCTATCTGATGTACGTATTGTTCTACCCGCACATCGATGTTTGGATATTGCCTAACTATATTTTTAATCCTTTCAGCGTATTCTGGACCTGTTAATTCTTCTCTGAAGTAATGTAATCCAAAACCGTTGTGTATGCATTGATTTAAAATTCCACCACTGCGCTCATCGCGCTCGACTATAACAACTTCGTTTACTCCTTCCCTTGCTGCACCGATGGCTGCACCAAGTCCTGCTGCACCTGCACCTATGACGAGCACATCGATTGATTTCTCTTTCATAGTCTCACCTTCCCGTTAAGTATAACGCTTTTTTCGCTTCTCAATTTGATTTCGGATAAATCCTTACCCAATTCTCTTGCGAGGATTTTCATAATCCTATGCATACAAAAACCACCTTGGCAACTTCCAAACATCGCCCTTGTTCTGAATTTTATACTGTCAACTGTTTTTGCACCCCTCTTAATTGCTTCGAGTATCTCACGTTCTGTGACTTTATTGCAGAAACAAATCATCTTACCGGCAAGTGGGTCTTTCTTAATCTCTTCATCCCAAAGCGTTACGGGAAGATCAGCATAGTGCTTTATCTTTTCCCTTGTTGGTTTAAAGTCTTGCTTAGCTATGAAGGTCTCTCCGATTGCTTCTTGAATCTCTTCGACCATGAACTTAGCTATCGCGGGTGCCGCTGTTAAACCGGGAGACCTCATTGCCATTGCATTGAAAAATCCTGTTATGTTGGTTTTTCCAACTAAGAAGTCTTTCTGTGGACTTTCTGGGCGCAGACCGGCGAATGTCTTTATCGATGTGCGGAAATCTATGAGAGGAGTCATTTTGAGAGCCTTAGAGATAAGTGATTCGAATCCTTCGAAGGTTGTCGATGTGTCTTCTCTGAATTCTCTTTCTGGTGGGAGGTCAACGGCGGTCGGTCCTACGAGGATTCCACCATCCACTGTTGGTGTCACAAGTGTACCTTTACCGAGCACAGAAGGTGTTGGGAAGAGTACGCTCTTAACAAATCCACTGAATTCTTGTTTATCGAGTAGTATGTACTCACCTTTTCTTGGATGGAGTGGGACGTAATCGGCTTGTGCCATCCTTGCTATCTCATCGGCGTATATACCTGCAGCATTTACAACAACATCAACATCAAATTCGCCTTTGTTTGTTATAATTTTCTGTACTTTACCATTTACGGTTTTTATTTCTTTAACTTCCGTCTCAAGGTACAACTTAGCTCCGTTTTCTATTGCATTTTCGACAGCAGCAATTGCAACCATCCATGGTTCTGTGATACCTGCCGTTGGTGCCCAGAGGGCAGCTATAACTTCGGGATTTACATTTGGTTCATGAGATAACACTTTGTCTCTATCCCAGATTTCGATACCTTCGACACCGTTTTCCTCTCCGCGTTTGTACAACGTTTCAAGTACTCTAACTTCTTCTTCTTTAAAAGCCAGAACGAGTGAACCTATTCTTTTCAAATCAAATTGAAGTTCTTTCGAAAGTTCTGTGTACATCTTATTTCCGGGTACACAAAATTTAGACCTAACTGTTCCTGGTTCATCATCGTAACCGGCATGAACTATAGCTGAATTCGCTTTTGTAACCCCCATTCCAACATCAATGTTTTTTTCGATAATAAGCACTTCCACATCGTAACGTGATAATTCACGGGCTATCAATGCCCCTACCACACCAGCACCTATGACGGCGACTTTCATGTTATCCCTCCTAACAATTATGAGAAAATGAACAATTTAATCCTTCTATTATATTGTATCACATGGTAAAATAATTTGAAAATCAAAAAATAGGTAATAGGAGGAGATTATATGTTCGTTTCTTTCGAAGGTATAGACGGATGTGGTAAAACTACTCAAGTTGAGCTTTTCGTAAAATACTTGGAGGAAAGAGGTTTCGATTTCATCAAAGTTAGAGAGCCAGGTGGTACTGAACTTGGAGAAAAAATTAGACAGTTGTTAATTAGCGAGGATATGCATGCGAGAAGTGAATTGTTACTATTCCTTTCTTCAAGGGCGCAACTTGTTGAGGAAGTTATCAAACCAGCTTTGAAAAGTGGAAAGATAGTTGTAGCCGATAGATTTGCACACTCAAGTGTGGCGTATCAGGGTTGCGGAAGAGGGCTTGGAATGGAAACAGTGGAATTATTAAACGATTTTGCAACGGATAAAACCTATCCTGACTTGGTATTTTTTATAGACGTGCCAGTAAATGTTGCAATGGAACGGATGAGCAATATTAATAAAGATAGAATAGAAAGAGAAGAAAGAACTTTCTGGGAGAGAATAAGAGCGTGCTATCTTGAGTTAGCCAAGAAATATAAAAGTTTTGTTATAATCGATGGAGAGAAAAATATTGAAAGTATACACAGAGAGATAATCGAAAGATTTGAAAAACACTATAAAGAATTTCACCAAAGAGGCTAAATCATACTCATATATTTTTCTATTATGTCTTTCATAAATTCAAGCATACTTTCAATCATCCAGCCAAACAAAAGCATAAGTGTCAAGAAAACGACAATAATTCTGGGAGCAAACGTAAGCGTTTGCTCATGTATTTGTGTTGCTGCTTGGAATATACTGATAAGTATACCAACAACCAAACTGACAAGAAGAGGTGGAGTGATTAGAGTCAAAAGTAGTTGAATAGCATGTTTCATAACATCGAGAAAAACTTCTAAGGTCATAATTTCACCTCAAACTACAACTTTACTGTGCAAAGCTCTTTACAAGACTAACGATAATCGATTCCCAACCGTTGGCTAAGACAAAAACAAGTACTTTAAACGGAAGAGAAACAAGTACTGGCGGTATCATAATCATACCAAGGGAAAGCAATATACTTGCCACAACCATATCGATGACTATGAATGGTATGTAAATTAAAATTCCCATCTTAAAACCGATTTCAACTTCACCAAGGACAAAAGCGGCTGTGAGAAGTGAATCGGAAGCTTCTTCTATTTTGTTGACATTTTGTTTCAAAGCACCAGCGATTATAAAGACATTATCTTCGTTATGGTGATTAACAAGTTCGTTTATCATGAATTTTCTAACACTTCCCATCGTTTTTGAGAAAAACTCTTGATAAGTAATTTTACCATCCATGTAAGGTTGAAGTGCATTTGTGTTGATTTCATTCCATGTTGGTTGCATGATAAAGAATGTTAGAATCAGTGCCAAACCAATCAGAACTTGGTTTGGTGGAACTTGACGAGTACCGAGTGCGTTCCTTGCGAACGAAAAGACAATTATTATTCTGGTAAAGGAAGTAAAAAGAATTAATATACTTGGTGCTAAGGTTAGTACGGTTAAGACTAAGAGTATCTCAAGCGTAGCTACAAGGTCTCTGGGTTGTTGAGTTGGTGTTACTTGGATACTTATTCCTGGAATGGGAGCTTCTTCCTGAGGGAATATGGATGAAATCAGCAAAATTAAGAAAAGAAGTGTAATGAAGCGCTTCACTTCTTACCACCAACGTACTTGTGGAGTATGTTTTTGAAATCTTCAGTTTGTTCGATTTCGCCCTCATCGATTGTATCGAGCTTCTTAATTACCTCAGTTTTACCAGGGCTTATAAGTAACACATAATATTCTTTTAGTATTCTAACCAACGCAAGATACGTGTTCCTATCGAGATAGACTTTACTTATAACTTTAGCAAAACGCCCCCCAACGACGTTGGGGAGCTTTTTTCTCATAAACCAATATGTGACTAACAATAAAGCTATAAAAATTGACAGTCCTAAGAAAAAGTTTATAAATTCCTTTATTTTCTTTCACTCCTTAATTTGACAAAAACTTGGACTGAAATTATTATTTAAGTACTTTTTGCACCGCTTCGATAACACGTGATGCTTGGAAAGGTTTGACTATGAAATCTTTCGCACCGGCTTGAATTGCTTCAATAACCATTGCTTGTTGCCCCATAGCACTACAGACAATTACCGTTGCGTTTGGATCGACTTTTTTAATTTCTTTAATCGCATCGATTCCGTTCATTTCTGGCATTGTTATATCCATTGTGACAACATCAGGTTTCAATTCTTTGTACTTTTCAACAGCTTCCACCCCATTCGCTGCTTCCCCAACTATTTCATGTCCAGCTTTTGTAAGGATATCTTTCAACATCATCCTCATAAATGCTGCATCATCAACAACCAAGACTCTTGCCATCTTATGCCACCTCCGAACCAATAATTTCTTTCACTATTTCTTCTAAATTAAGGTAAACTATCAACCTTGCACCTTTTTTAATCAAACCTTTTGCTTTCTTTCCGTATGTGTTCATCTTACCAAGGTTCGTCTCAAGTTCTGAAGTATTCGTTCTGAGAACACCAACAACTTCATCAACCATAAGTCCGAATTCGATATCTTCAACTTTTGTTATAATGATTTTTTTGTAATCTTTCGTTTCTGTACCAGCCAAAAGTGTTGTAAGGCTTATAACGGGTATTATCTTACCTCTCAAGTTTATAACGCCTTCTATAATCTTTCTTGACCTTGGAACGGGTGTTATCTCTGTTTTATCTATAACAATTTCAACCATTTCGACATCGATTGACATCTCCTGGTTTAAAGCCTTAAAAACGAGTACTTCAAATTCTTTAATCTCTTCCATATTTCTCACCTCACTCGACTATGTTTGTAACATCGAGAATAAGTGCTATGCTACCATCACCGAGCGTTGCACCACCGCTGAAAATCTTAACATCGCTGAAAATCTTTCCAAGTGATTTTATAACTATATCTTCCTGTCCTATGAGCGTGTCAACAGTTAACCCATATTTTCTTGTGCCAGCTTTCACAACAACGACGTTCATCTCTTTTGGATTTGTTTCATGTTCCATGCCAAATACTTCCCAGAGTTTCACGATAGGTATAACTTCTCCCCTGATTACTATAACCTCTTCGTTTTGAACAACTTTTATTTCATCTGAGGTTATGATTAATGTACTGTCAATTATAGAAATCGGTATTGCGTAAACATAATTGTTAACTTTCACAAGTAGGGCTTGAATGATAGCAAGTGTAAGTGGTAATCTTATAGTTACCTTTGTACCTTTTCCAAGTTTACTTTCGATTGATACGGTACCATTCAAAGATTCGACGGTATTTTTCACAACATCCATTCCAACGCCTCTACCGGAAAGTTCACTTACCT
>CAZOAS010000051.1:0-10459 GCA_964577745.1 uncultured Fervidobacterium sp. | reverse complement strand
TCCAAAATCTGATTTACTTGCCCTGAAAGCGGGACTTTAACATTCTCAAGTCTTTGCAAGTGATATCTTATATCCTCCTCAAGTTTAATCACTTTGTCATAAAACCATCTGGGAATGAGTCCTATTTGATAACCGTACTTTGCAAGTCTCAAGTGTGCGTTGTCATGTCTTAACAATAATCTATACTCAGCACGTGAGGATAATAACCTGTAAGGTTCATCGACACCTTTCGTTACTAAATCATCTATCAAAACTCCAATGTAACTTTCAGATCTTTTTGGAACGAATTGGTTTTCACCACGTAGTTTTAATGCTGCGTTGATACCTGCAATCAATCCTTGCGCTGCAGCCTCTTCGTATCCACTTGTACCGTTGATTTGACCAGCAAAGTAAAGGTTTTCGACGATTTTAGATTCAAGTGTAGGATAAAGTTGTGTTGGGTCTATGTAATCGTACTCAACTGCGTATGCTGGTCTTACAATAATAACGTTTTCTAAACCCGGTACCGTGCGGAGCATCTTTATCTGTGCAGCGTACGGTAAACTTGTGGAAAGTCCATTCAAATAGTATTCTTGGGTATCTCTTCCTTCAGGTTCTACGAAAACTTGGTGACTTTCTCTATTAAATTTAACAACTTTATCTTCTATCGATGGGCAGTACCTTGGACCTTTTGCCTCGATAAGTTTTACTTCTCCATAGAGTGGAGAGAAAATCAAATAATCGCGTATGATTTTATGCGTTTCAGGTACAGTATGCGTTAACCAACATGGATAATCTTTCTCTAAAACCTTAGGTTCGTTGAAGTGCGAAAATGCCCATGGTGTATCATCTGTGTCTTGTCTAGTCATTTTCGAAAAATCAATACTCTTTTTCAGAACCCTTGCCGGTGTTCCTGTTTTAAACCGTCCAACTGTAAAACCGTGTTCTATAAGAGAAGCGGTAAGCCCACGTGCAGAAAAATCTCCCATTCTACCAGCTTCCATTGTATCTCTTCCTATGAATATCTTTCCTCTTAAGAATGTACCTGTTGTAAGTATAACTGCACGTGCACTGTATTCTATACCAAAAGAATCGACGACACCTTTAATCTTACCGTTTTCAACTAATAACTTCTCCACTACTCCGTATCTGAGTAATAAATTTTCTTGTTCTTCCAATTTGCGTTTCATAGTTCTTGAGTATGAGTATTTATCTATCTGTGCTCTAAGTGCTTGTACTGCAGGTCCTTTGCTTGTATTAAGCATTCTCACATTTATCATCGTTTCATCGGTGGTTTTTGCCATTTCTCCACCGAGTGCATCTATCTCTCTTACAACGATACCCTTAGCTGACCCACCAATAGCGGGGTTACAAGAAGCCCAAGCGACATTGTCTGGATTTCCAGTTAGCAAAAGTGTTTTAAAGCCTAACCTTGCACATGCAAGTGAGGCTTCTATACCGGCATGGCCACCACCAACAACAATTACGTCAAATCTATAATCATCATCAGGTCTTGCAAAAAAGTTCATGGTTCACCTCCATATATCGCTAGTAAAGTGTTAAATTTTGACTTCCATACCGTTTACATACACTGCTAATGGATTTGACTGAAGCGGGTCTGAATCGTATAAGCAGAAATCTGCTAAGTATCCCTCTTTTATTTTTCCAGATTTTATATTTGCCATCCTTGATCCATTTTCAGTGTACAATTTTATCGCTTCTTGCTTTGAAAAACCCATTTTTAAAGCGTTTTCAATTACATACCTTGGGTCTGCTGGTGAAACCGGTGAATCTGTTGAGAATGCAATGTCGTAACCAGACTTGTACATCTCCAAAAATGGATAAGCCATCTCGTATTTTACATATTTAATTATCTCCAAGTCTTCAAAGTAAAAATGCGGTTGTACTGACAGATAATAATCTTTGAGTTTTGAAAAGTCTTCCTTTTTGACAAACTGCAAGTGTATAAGTCTGTGTTTGTTTTCTGAATTATTTGAATTGTTTTTTTCAAATATTTCCAAAACTTCGTGTAATGCTTTGTCACCTATTGTGTGTATATTTAACTGAAGTTTATTTTTCTGTGCAAACGATATTATCTCATCGATGTTATCTGGAAGTGTAAACAATCCGTACGAATTGCTTCCTACGTACGGTTCAAACATATAAGCTGTCTTCCCACCAAGCGAACCGTCGGCAAATAATTTTATTCCACCTATTTTTGATAAATTAAACTCCCCGAATTCATAATTCCAAGGTTCGATTGTACACAATTTTTCGAATATCCTTATCTTACTTGTTCTTAAAAGTTCTTTGAGTGTTTCAAAAGATACACCGTGGAAATCATCTGAATGTACTTGTGTAACACCGTGTTTTAAGAATTCCTCTTCGCCTTTTTGAAAAGCTTTCTTATAAAAATCATCACCGAGGTATTTCCAGATTTTATCTATGTCACCTTCGTAGATGAGATTGTTGACAAAATCAACTTCTTTGCGTAAATAATCATTTATCCAAGCAACGTGTCCACATTTCCGAACAAGAACCACTGGTTTTTCGATTTTATTCAACAACTGAAGAGCAGAATTTTCAGGTAACACTTCCCAACCACGCGCGATGATAAATTCTTCGTTGCTTTTTACAATTTCTTCAACATTCTCTTTGTTCATATCGTTTGTTAGTAATTTCATGCCGGTACCTATCACATGAGCGTGCGAATCGACAAATCCAGGCATTACAAATAGACCTGTGGCATCAACCACAGGTCCTGAACCATCAAATTGTTCTTTACTCACAAACTTACCATCTTGAATGTACAGGTCTCTTTTTTCAAAGCTTTCTCCATTCCAAGCAAGTCCGTTTTTTACAATCAAAAAAAGCACCTCGATTTTCTTACCTTCCAGTTTACATTACGACAACAAGCCAGCTAATTTTACTAATTCCATGTCAAGTTTCTTCTTCTCTTTCAATACCTCGTCGAGTTTAACTGTTACGATTTTTCCGCCTTGAAGAGCAGTCATAACATAACTTTCTCCTCTTAATAGTGCATCAACAGCAGCAACTCCCATTCTTGATGCAAGTAACCTATCGAACGCGGTTGGTGAACCACCTCGTTGGATGTGACCAAGTATAGTAATTCTTGTTTCGTAACCTATTCTATGTTCAAGATGCCTTGCAACAGTGTAAGCACTCGCAGCACCTTCAGCAACGACAACTATACAATTTATCTTTCCTCTTTCTCTTTCTTCCAGTAATTTATTACCAAGTTCTTCGTAATTGACTGGAACTTCTGGGATAATAACAGCCTCTGCACCAGTTACCAATCCGCTAACTGTTGCAATGTAACCTGATGTTCTTCCCATAACTTCGATTATAAATGCACGTTCGTGTGAGCTTGCCGTATCTTTCAACTTTTGTATAGCATCGACAACTGTGTTAAGACATGTATCCACACCGATACTCATATCAGTCATAGCAATATCGTTATCAATTGTTCCTGGAAGCCCAACAACTGGAATTTTTTGTTCTTCCTCAAGGAACATCGCACCGTGCAAACTACCTTCCCCACCTATGACGACAAGTCCTTCAATTCCATGCTTTTTCAATATTTTTGCTGCTTCTGCCCTTGTTTCTTTCCTTACGAATTCTGGGCATCTGCTTGATCTGAGTATCGTACCACCTTTCTCCATAATTCCACCAACTGAAGCGAACGTCATAGGCTCGATGTCTTCGTCAAGTAGACCAGCATAACCTCTTTTAATTCCGTAAACTTCAAGTCCTTGTTTTATACCATACCTAACAACTGCCCTTATAGCGGCATTCATACCGGGCGAATCTCCACCACTCGTCATCACTGCTATCCTTTTCAAGTCAAACGCCTCCTTTTGAAATTTCAGTTTTCAGACAAAGAAAGTATATCACAAAACTTGATTATAGTCTACTATCTTCTCTTTGCTCACGTTTGTGATTTATTTTGTCCTTTTTGGACGTTTTGCTCTCGTTTTTCCTTCCGATAAATCGTGTGAGCTTTTAAGTGCTTGCACAACGTAATAATTTACACTTCCACGTGGATAATCGTAATTTTTGTTCATCTGACCTGCGGGTTTATCTGTCATCAACTCTATAGCTTCGTCAACTTCGTCAACTGTCCATATGTGGAATTTTCCTTCTTTTATCGCTTCAAGTACTTCATCACTAAGTACAAGGTTTCTGACATTCGCCTTTGGTATTATCACACCTTGTGTTCCAGTTAAACCTTTCAATTTGCATATTCTGTAAAAACCTTCGACTTTTTCTGTGACACCTCCAACTGGTTGTATATGACCGTGTTGGTTTATTGAGCCTGTAACGGCTATGTTCTGTTTCAGTGGTATTTTAGAGATAGCTGATATTATGGCAAGTACTTCGGCTAAGGATGCACTATCGCCCTCCACGTAACCGTAAACTTGTTCGAACGATATCGATACACCTATTGAAAAAGGTACTTTTCTTGCGTATTTGCTTCCAAGGTATCCGGTTAGTATCATAACCGCTTTGCTATGTATCTGTCCGCTTAAATCTGCTTCACGCTGAATATCGAGAATACCGGTATTACCAAGGTATGTCTTTGCGGTAATTCTTACAGGAAGACCGAATTCGTAATCACCGAAGTTCACAACGGTTAATCCATTAACTTGACCAACAACCTTACCTGTGACATCTATCATTAAATCTTCTTTTTTGAACATTTCGTCGTATTTTTCAACGACAAGTTTTATTCTCTCTTCTCTTTCCCTCAATGCTTTTACAACATCTTCAGCCACTATATATTTAGCATCTCTCTTTTTGGCAAAGAAATTCGCTTCTTCAATTAAATCTATTATGGATCCTAATTTCATTGAAAGCTTTGTTCTGTCACCTGATAATCTCGTTGAATACCAAATTATCCGTTCAAGAGCATCTCTCTTAATAGGCATGATTTCTTTTTCTTTTACGTAATCTGCTACAAAAGAAAGTAAATCTTTGACATTCTCAACAGTTGCATCAATTTCCCAGTCGAGTTCGACCTTAACTTTGAAAAGTTTTTCAAAATCAGGGTCGTATTCGTACAAAATTTCGTATATTTCAGGTGTACCTACGAGAATGACTTTAAGTTTCAATGGTATTGGATCGGTTTTTAAAGATGCTATCACAGAATACCCATATGCTGATTCAACATTTTCAATCTCTATCTGCTTTGCAAACATGACCTTTTTCAGTCTATCCCATACAAATGGATGGATTAGCAATTCACGAGCGTCAATTATTAAATAACCACCATTTGCTGTATGCACAACTCCTGGTCTTATCAATGTAAAGTCGGTGTAAAGCATTCCCTCACGTTCTATGTATTCGATTTTCCCAAATAGATTATGGTACGTTGGAGTATCTTCAAAGACAACTGGCGCTGCATTCAAAGACGAATTATCAACTATCAAATTAACACTGTAAGCCCTTTTGAAATAATACTCTAGATCTTGTATTTTCTTCGTTGAGCTTACTTTTTCGATAATATCTTCTTTAATTCTGTGAATGTATTCTTTGACGTCACTGTACGGATACTTGTTTTCAATAACTGAGAAAAATTCTTCTGTTGCAAAAAGTAGTGCATAACGATTTAAGTCTCTTATCCTTTCTTTGTACACACTTTCGAGTTTTCTGACATTCTCAACGGCAGCATCGATTAATAAGACAACCTTTTTTTCGTTTTCTTCATAGTATTGCTTTTCTTCAGCACTTAATTTTTCAAATTCTTCATCGGAGATAACCTTTCCTTCTTTTACTGGATAGTAATTAACACCTGTAGATGTTAATTTTATCAAAAATCCCAGACTAGAAGCTTTTTCTATCAATTCTTTCGTGTACCTCTCTTGTTCTCTTTCGAATTCTTCGTCTATTTCTTTTCTCCTTGTTTTGTAGTCTTCACCTTCGAATAATTTAATTATCCTTTCTGTAAGATTATCAATCAATCTTTCCATATCTTTCTTCAAATCTATGCCCTTACCAGCTGGTAAGAATATCACCTTCGCCTTCATCGGATCTTCGAAGTTCATAACGTACGCAACATCTGGTGGAACTGGTTTTTTCTGTGCGTACTCATTTACAAAGTGTTTAACGAACGTCTTTCTTCCTATACCGGAAGGACCAACAACGAATATGTTGTATCCATCTCTGTCCATATCAAGTCCGAACAACAGAGCTTTAATTGCACGCTCACGACCTATAAAAGATTGAACGTATGTTATATCTTCCGTTGAATTGATTTCTTCAAGCATCTTACCATCTATACTTAGTTCTTCGATTTTAACCTTCCTCAAAGGCATATATCTCAACTCCTTTCTCAACAAAGGTGTATTTTCCTTCAGGATTTACGCAAAAGTAAGTACTGCCAGATCCAGTAAGCGCCGCTGGATGTTCTTTTCTCAATCTCTCAATCTCTTTCAAGACATCTTCAGGAATAATCTTTTCAAATATATTGTAAGTTCCATTTTTTATCAAATCTAACCTTTTGGCTTGATACACTTCGTACAACTCATGTGCTTTCATCGGTGCTTTGTTGAACCATTCTTGCTTCAATTTTGAATAAGCTTCTTTTGTGGAGATAGAGAAATTCGGAAAATACAAATCAACTCGAAAGTTTTTTAAAGGTTCAACAGGTGTTACGTTCTCTCCACGACCGGTTACAAGAGCTGTCCCACCGTAAATGAAAAACGGTACATCGCTTCCCACACTATTTGCTAAATCCAATATATCTCTTTTGTCAATCAAACCAGCCTTTTCAAGTGCGATTATAAACCCGGCAGCGTTACTACTCCCACCACCGAGACCCCCACCCATCGGTATATTCTTTTTAAGTCTTACAATTGCATTCTTGTCTTTACACTGTATTCTGTTCCATATCTTCTCGATAATATTATTTTCTATGGAAAAATTAGACTCGATAGTGATTTTACCATCTCCATGAACAAACTCAATTTCCATCTCATCGTAAAGAGAGACATTCTGGAAAAGTGAATCTATTTCATGGTAGCCATCGTCTCTTTTTTTGATTACATCAAGGCACAAATTCAACTTTGCGTACGTTCTAAGTGCAATGCGACAACTTTTGCCCATCCTTCCATCTCCTCAAGGTAATCCAACAATTTCTTTGATCTAATTTCGATGAAATTCTCTGGCTCAGCTATTCCGTGGTATTTTACATGTGCTATGTACAACACACCAACATGCACACGACTCACCGGATTTTCCAACTCGTTTATCAATCCCACATATTCAAGATTCTCAACATCGACATGAACTTCCTCTCTTAATTCTCTCCAGAGTCCCTTTTCAAAACATTCAATTGGATCTTTCGAATCTTCATCGTTCAAATGCCCACCTACACCAAGTGTAATGAGATTGTGCAATCTTTTTTCTGTTTGATTTGCGGTTCTTTTGAAGAATATGTATTCATCGTTTTCTTTCAAAACTATGTAAGGTATCACCTGTCGCGTCGATTCATCGTACTCGGCTATAGACCTTTCTACAAAAAATCCTTCTTTGAGCGTATGAAAAAAAGTATCTTTAGGTACAAGTACAACACCTGTTTCACCGTTACAAATCTTCTGGACAGATTCATTTTTGATAACGAGCACCTTCTCATCCAAAGATCCCATTTTCACAACCTCCAAAATCTCAGTATTCTACCATATCAGATAAAAGCAATTCCTTGGCGATATCTTTATCGATTTTACTTGCAATTAAACCAATCGCTGCGAAGATATAATGCTTATCTTTGAAAAATCTTACCTCCTCAGGTGGCAAAAGTTCCATAGGATGTAATTTAGAAAGATTTTTCACACTTTCGATAACTTCTTTTGCGTACTTTGACCTTGAAAGAAAACCACCGGTACCAATCACACATTTAACTGCAGTTAAATCTTTGCCTTCTGCAATTGTTTTCCTTCCAGTTGGTGTATAAAGATGTTTCTTACTTCCTGCGTGCCTTCTGATACTTTGTTGTACACAGAACGTTGCCAATTTACTTATGAAATATTCATCCCTATCTGATTGAGGATAAGGGCTAATTCTTTTGACTAATTCTTCATAATCTTCGAATTGCTTTCTCAAATTATCTTCGCCCATCATCTCGATAACATTGTGTGCATTAACAAACAAACCCAAATCACCTTCAACCGTTCGTTTAGCAAAGGGTTCAGGAGAAATGAGCATTTCTTGAACCTCTGGACTACCATCTGTTACAGAATCAACATCGGTTGTTGCACCACCTATGTCGATTGTGAGACAATCACCAAAATGTTCGTATGCAAGCTCTGTTGTCTTCATAACCGCTGCAGGTGTTGGAATGATTTCGTAATTGACCATATTTTTTATCTTCTCCATGCCTGGTGCCTTCACGATGTGCTCAGCGAAGACTTCTTTTATAACATTTCTTGTGGGCTCAACGTTCAGATAATCTATCCTCGGATAAACATTCTCCGTCATATAAACCTTTTTCCCAGCACTCGTTAAGATATACTCTACATGCTCAGTGGCGGCAACATTCCCTGCGTACACGATCGGTACATCAAGTTCTAATTTTGCAAGCATCTTTGCATTGTGTATAACCGTTTCACTTTCTCCGTAATCCACACCACCAGCCAATAAAATCAACTTAGGTTGTATCGAAAGAATCTTTTTAAGATGGAAATCATCCATCTTTCCTGCAGTCACATATTTTATAACCGCCCCAGCACCAAGAGCCGCTTCTCTTGCCGCTCTCACGGTCATATCGTAAACCAAACCATGAACGGTCATCTTCAAACCACCAGCAGCACTACTGGTGGCGGCAAATTTCTCCCAATTTATCTTGTGTCCAAGTAATTCTTCCATCTTTTTCAGCGCATTTTCGATGCCTATCGTCACATCTCCTTCATTTACCGTTGTCCAATGTTCAGTCTGAGCGATAACTTTCGGCTTCATACCGAAATGAAATGCTGTCAAAACCGTTGTCGTTGAACCAATTTCTGCGAAAAGCAAGTCGATTTTCATCGCCTAACACACCCTTTCCCACATTGGTATCAATTATACAAAAATGAGCATCTAAAACTTATTATATCATACCATTTAGACAATCACGGCTTCTATTAACAACTGATTACTGTTGCAAACAGAAAAAAAACATAGAAAATTACTAAAATGTATAGCAGTACTGAGATAAAACCTATTATTCTGTTAAAACGGGACTTTTCAGTTTTTAACAGTCTAATGCGAACGATGAAAGATATAACATTTATTCTTATACAAAATGTAATAAATCATTTGTGACAAAATAGAACACACCACACTAAAACATGGGGTGAATTTTTGACATTACTCTCAAAAGCTCAACAAAAAGGTTACATAGGATTGGCTCTTGGAGACCAACCAAAATGGAAGCATTGCATGCTTTTGAAAGTAATATGCTTGGAACACTTGGACCAGATAAATACAACAAATTATGGAAAGGCGAAGCTTCGTTCTTAGACCAAGCAGTAAGAACAGCTCTTCAATACTTTAAGGATGCACTGAAATACGTTAATTCAAACCATGCATCGTTAACATGGCAAGATGCCGTTAGATTGGTTTACGACGGAAAAGCATTCTGCAACATAATGGGTGACTGGGCGGAAGGATATTTGAAAACTCTCGGCTGGAAACCCGGTGTTGATTTCGGATGGTTTGCGGTACCCGGTACACAAAATAGCTTCATGCTGATATCCGACACATTTGGTTTGCCAAAAGGTGCTCCAAACAGAGACAATGCGATACTTTGGCTGAAATTCTTAGCTTCAGTTGAAGCACAAGATATCTTCAATCCTATAAAAGGTTCAATCCCAGCGAGGATAGATGCTGACAAGAGCAAGTACGATGATTACCTAAAATGGTCTATGAACGATTTTTCAACAAAGGCAATATGTCAATCAATAATCCATGGTTCTGCCGCTTCTGAGGCATTCGCAACGGCTTTGACGGACGCAATCGCATGTTCGTAACACAACAAAATGTGGATGCAACGTTCAAACAGATACAGAATATCGCTAAGCAATTTGGTTACAAATAAAGAAAGAGCCATGGGGAAATTTCCCCATGGCTTTTTAATTATTAAGCTTAGGAGGGTTGTTAGTTGTTGAGAAGAAGGAAAAAAATTATTTAACCTTTTAGTTATGACGCCTTTGCTTCTGGCAATAGGAATATTTGTTTATGGATTCATAGGCTGGTCGATAAGAGTTTCACTATCGAATTGGAACAGCTTTTCGGCATTATTATCAGGAGAATATACGTTTGTGGGACTTAATAACTTCAAATATCTTTTCGAAGCCCCTCGCTTTATAACAGACTTCTGGAACACACTTTTCTTCACATTGTTTTTCATGTTAGGTACCATAGTACTTGGAAGTTGACCTCCTCCCCGCATTGAAATGCGAGGATTCTTCGTGCGGTATGTTAG
>CAZOAS010000050.1:0-10850 GCA_964577745.1 uncultured Fervidobacterium sp. | reverse complement strand
TCAATTTTAATCTCAAGTGCCGGTTTTTCTTCTTTTTTCTTGGGCATTTCCAGTGTTAAAACTCCATCGTTGTATTTTGCTGATATGTTTTTAACATCAACGTAGTCTGGTATAATGAACGCTCTTTCGAATTTTCCAAAGCTTCTTTCGACTATCCTGTAGTTTCTGCCTTTTTCGTCTCTTTCTGTTTTCTTTTCTCCTGTTATCTTGAGTACTCCGTCTTCTACTGTTATCTTGAGTTCGTCCTTTTTCACACCAGGAAGTTCAAGTTCAAGAACCACTTTATCGTCTGTTTCGTACGCATCTACTCTTGGGTAGAATTCAAACTCGCTTCTCATAGGTTTCATAAATTCTCCAAAGAGTCTGTCAATCTCTTTTTGAAGTTCCATGAATGGTTCGAAGAAATCTCTTCTTGCTAACATACTCTCACCTCCACCCCTTGGGTTTTGTTTTCTTTTTTCTCACGCGTTCCACTTGTATTATACACAATTATCACTCAATTGTCAAGATTGCTAATGTGTGTTTTGAAAGTGTTGATATTGTTTGCCAATAAAGCGTTTTGATGGTGTAAATCTTCTATTTACTAAAATTTTAAGCAAATGTGATGTTTAATTGCTAATAAATAGCAAAATGAAATGGGTGCGTGTGCACCCATTTCGGTATCTTAAATATTCAAAATTGCAACCCTATTTCGATATCTCTTTTATCAGTCTGTCGACAAGTAACATTCCAACTCTTTCTTGGGCTTCAAACGTCGATGCTCCCACATGAGGTGTTGCAACCACATTCGGAAGTGCAAGAAGTTTCTGTCTTAATTCATCTGTTGGTGGTTCAACTTCGAATACGTCAAGCCCTGCTGCGTAAATCTTTCCGCTTGTAAGTGCTTCGTAAAGTGCTGCTTCATCTATTATTCCACCACGTGCCGCATTTATTATTATTACACCGTCTTTCATCTTTGCGATAGTATCTTTGTTTATAAGATTTTTAGTCTCTGGTGTTAGTGGTACATGGATCGTTATATAATCGCTTTCTTTGTATATCGTTTCAAGATCAACGATTTTGACGTTCATATCTGTTTCTTTTACGTATGGATCGTAAGCCAATACTTTCATATCGAATGCCAGTAGTCTTTTTGCTACTTCTTTTCCAATGTTACCAAATCCTATTATACCAACAGTTCTTCCAAATAGTTCGTGCCCTTCGAGTTCTTTCTTTGTCCATTTACCGCTTTTCAAATCTATAGTACCTCTGGCTATGTGTCTTGAACAAGCTATCATCAAACCTATCGTAAGTTCAGCAACAGATATACTGTTAGCACCTGGTGTGTTAAGAACTTTGATACCTTTTGCTTCAGCAGTTTTAATATCGATGTTGTCAAGACCTGTTCCGGCTCTTCCTATTATTTTCAAATTTGTCCCAGCTTCGATAATATCGGCAGTGACTTTTGTAGCACTTCTGACAATCAAAACCTCGATTTCTGGCATAATCTTTATAAGTTCGTCTTTTTCGTAATGTTGAGATGTTAAAACAACACCGGGAACGTTAGCAAGTTTTTCGGTTGCTTGTTTATCGAGTGGATCGTTTATGTGTATTCTCATGTTATTTCACCAACCCTTTGAAGAGTACCTCTTCAGCTGCTAAGACTCCTTTTCCGATTTCAACTTTGTAGCCAACTTCGTTGAGAGTAAATTCAAGTGCGGTGATACCTGTGATTATATCAAATGGACTGACCCAACCAAGGTGGGAGATTCTGAACAGTTCGTCTTTCATAGGTTCTTGACCTGCGGCAATTGTGACACCATATTTGTCTCTCATTATCTTCGTTATCTTACTTGCCGGTATACCTTCCGGTGAATTTACGGCAGTAAGTACGTTACCTGGTCTTTCGGAGAAGAATGTCAGTCCAAGTGCTTTAACAGCTGCCCTTGTTGCCTCTCCTAAGAGAGCATGTCTTGCCCAGACGTTTTCTATTCCTTCTTCTTTAAGCATCTTTACCGCTTTATTAAGCATGTAGATGAGGTTAACCGCTGTTGTCCACGGATTGTCTGGAGAGCTCTTTTTGTACTTTCTTAAATCAAAATAATATCTACTATTTGTACATTTTTCAACCTTAGCATATGCTTTGTCGTTAATTGCGATAAATGCAAGTCCTGGAGGGAGCATCCAACCTTTCTGAGCACCGGAAACAACAACATCTATTCCCCATTCATCCATCTTCAGTGGTTCTGCCAACAATCCACTGACAGCGTCTGTAACAAGGATTATATCTGTATCTTTTGTAAGTTTAGCGATATTTTCAAGGTCTATAACAGTACCTGTTGATGTTTCACTGTACGTTGTAAAGACGACTTTTGCATCTGGATTTTCTTTTATCGCTTTTTCAATCATTTCAGGTTTAACAGCTTTACCCCATGGAAGTTTGATTTCAACTGGAACGATACCGTACGCTTTTGCAATCTCAACCCATCTTTCACCGAATTTTCCCGCATTAACGATTATAGCTTTTTCGCCAGGATTCATAAGGTTTACCATTGCAGTTTCAAGTGCACCAGTTCCCGATGATGTTAAAACATATACTGGGTGTTGTGTTTGGAATACATATTTTGTTAATTCAAGAGTTTCTTCGAGCATTTTTACAAATTGAGGTGTTCTGTGGTGAATGGTATCCTTTGCACCTTCGAGAAGAATATCTGCTGGTACCGGCGTTGGACCAGGAGCCAATAATAAGTTCTTTTTTACCATGTTTGTGCCCTCCTTTTATTTTTTGGAAGATACCAAATAAAAGTAATCTAAGGTTATCCACAATTATCAAATCATTTTATTATATGTTCTGTCAAAGTCATTTAAAATGAATATTAGCACCTAAAATCAAATTCTTGGTCAATTTCTGTAATTAACTATCATTTTTTCATTCCTGTTTACTTAATTGTTGATACGTATCATTGTACTCTTAAATAAACCTTAGTGCAATTCTTTGCATGCAATTAATTGCACTAAAAAGATATTTTAATTCTCATACTGCTTGAAAAATTAATGCTTTTAAAAGAAATCAAGATTAGATGTAGTGTTTGGCATAAGTTTGCTACAAAACGTATGGAACACATAAAAACAAGGGAGTGGTCTGGTCATGGATTTAGAGAGCAAACTTTCTGAAGTTGGTAGAAACCTAAGATCATCGATTATCAGAGAATTACTTAAATATGCATCCGTTCCAGGTTCAATATCATTTGGTGGAGGAGTTCCTGACCCTAATACATTTCCCAGGCATGAGCTTGCAGAAATTGCTAAGGAAGTTATAGAGAAAGATTACACTTATACTCTTCAATACAATACAACAGAGGGCGATGAAGAACTTGTAAAACAGATTTCGAAGTTGTTGGAAAGAATGTACGGAATCGAAGGCATGAGCAGAGAGAATCTGTTGTTTACAACCGGTTCTCAACAAGCCCTCGACCTTATGGCAAGGGTCTTTTTGGATAAAGATAGTATCTGTTTTGTTGAATTTCCAGTTTACCTTGGTGCAGCAAGTGCATTCAGAATGACTTTTACTGAATTTGAGACAGTACCTTTGCAAGATGACGGTATGGATGTTGAGTATCTCGAAAAGAAATTGAAAGAACTTGATCAAAAAGGACTTATCCCAAAAGTCAAGTTTATATACACCGTTCCTAATTTCCATAACCCAGCAGGTGTCACAATGAGTCTTGAAAAGAGAAAAAGATTGATAGAAATCGCAGAAAAATACGACATACTGATTCTTGAAGATGATCCTTACGGTATGCTTAGATTCGAAGGTGAACACTTACCATCGTTGTTCAAGATGGCTGGACAGGATAGAGTTGTACTCCTTAACACATTTAGTAAGATTCTCACCCCCGGTCTTAGAATTGGAATAATCGTTGGTAGGCCTGATATAGTTAGAAAAGCAACGATGGCGAAGCAAGCAGCTGATTTGTGTAGTCCAAGTTTGAACCAGAGAATCGCTGCAAGATACCTTGAAAGATACGATTTGTTCGAGCAGTTGAAACCTGGTATTGAATTGTACAGAAAGAAAAAAGATACTATGATAAGAGCGTTAGAAGAAAACTTTGCTCACATAAAAGGTACGAAATGGGTAAATCCACAAGGTGGTCTTTTCGTTTGGATGACGTTGCCAGATGGTTACGATACAATGGATATGTTTGAGATAGCGAAAGAAAAGAAGATTTATTATATACCAGGTGAAGCATTCACAATTGATGATAGTAAATCTTCGTCCATGAGGCTTTCCTTCTGTTTACCACCGGAAGAAAAAATAATCGAAGGTGTAAAAAGATTAAGAGAAGTTGTTGAGGAATATGGAAAGAAGAAAGGATTGATATAATATGAAGATTCTGGTGATTAATCCTGGAGCAACGAGTACAAAGGTCGCAGTTTTCAACGGAAAAAATAAAGTTTTACAAGAGAATCTTCAACATTCCATTGAAGAACTTGAAAAATATAAAACTGTTATTGAACAAAAAGATATGAGAAAAGAAGCGATAATGAAATTTCTTGAAAAGAGCAATCTCTCTCTTGAAGATTTCGATGCTATAGCGGCACGTGGTGGGATTTTACCACCTGTAGAAAGTGGTACGTATTTAGTTGATGAGTATATGGTGGATTATCTTACGAATAAAACAAAAGTACAACACGCATCAAACCTTGCCGCTGTCATTGGATACGAACTTGCAAAGTCTTGTGATAAAGGTTTGCCGGTTTACATAACAGATCCTGTGAGTGTTGATGAAATGATTCCAGAAGCAAGATTGTCTGGTATCAAGGATATAGAGAGAAAAAGTCTTTCACACATATCAAATATGAGAGCAGTCGGAATTAGAATAGCAGAGGAACTTGGGAAGAAATTTAATGAATTGAATATGGTTATAGCACATCTTGGCAGTGGAATTTCTGTTGCGCCATTCGAAAAAGGAAGAATGATAGATGTAAACAATGCAAATGACGAAGGTCCTTTCAGTGTAGAGCGTACTGGTGAATTACCAGTTGGAGATGTTGTGAAATTGTGTTATTCCGGCAAACATACAAAAGATGAAGTTAAAAAGATGTTCGTTGGTCATGGTGGACTTGTGGCTTATCTTGGTACAAACGATTTGAGAGAAGCTTTCAAAATCGCAGAAAACGATCCAAAAGCCATGGAAGTTATCGAAGCAATGGCTTATCAGATAGCCCAAGAAGTTGGTGCTATGTGCGTTGCACTTAAAGGAAAAGTCGATGCGATCGTGTTTACCGGTGGAATGGCTTACAGTGAGAAATTCATAAATATGATAAAGTCTTACGTTTATAAGTTCGCTCCTATATTCGTTGTGCCAGGCGAGATGGAGATGGAAGCACTTGCGTTTGGTGCACTTCGGGTACTCTCTGGTGAGGAAAGCGTTAAAGTGTGGGGTGAAGAAAAATGAAAAAAATTGCAGAACTTCTTGATAAGGCTAAAGCTTCTGGAAAGAAAATCGTTGCCGTTGCAGCAGCTGATGATGAAGTTGTGCTAAGAGCTATAGATATGGCAAAAAAAGAAGGTATAGTTGATGCTATTTTATTTGGTAACGCAGAGAAAATAAAAGTTGCTGCAAGCAAGGAAAACATCGATATATCAAATTACGAAATAATAGATTCGAAAAATCCAGCAGATGACGCTGTGAAGGCGGTTGTTGAGAAAAAGGCACATTTTGTAATGAAGGGAAATATAAAGACCGGAGACTTGATGAAAGCGGTACTCAAAGACGAGTACAACCTTAAGACAGGAAGAACAATGTCGCTTGTAAGCATATTTGAAACACCACTTTATCATAAGTTGCTCATCGTTACAGATGCCGGTATGACAATTGCTCCGGATCTCGAACAGAAAATACATCTTGTTGAAAATGCTGTACTCGTAGCACAAAAAGCACTCGGTGTTGAAAAACCAAAAGTTGCCATCGTTGGTGCAATTGAAGTTGTTAATCCAAAAATGGAAGCAACCGTTCATGCGGCTTTATTGGCCAAAATGAATGAAAGAGGACAGATAAAAAATTGCATTATAGATGGTCCTTTTGCACTTGATAACGCCGTTTCAAAAGAAGCAGCAGAGCATAAAGGCATAGTTAGCCCTGTTGCAGGTGATGCTGACATAATTTTAATGCCAGATATAGAAGCTGGAAATATCTTTTACAAGAGTATGGTGTTCTTGGCTGGTGCGAAGGTAGCTTCAGCTATTATTGGTGCAAAATGTCCCGTTGCGTTAACATCAAGAGCTGATAGCGATGAAACGAAATTGTTGTCGCTGGCACTAACATGTTTGATGAGTCAGTAGTTTAACCCGTAACCCGAAACTCGAAACTATCAGAAGGTGGTGTTGATTGTGAAAGTTCTTACTATAAATCCCGGTTCAACAAGTACGAAAGTCGCAGTGTTTGAAGATGAAAATTTGTTAGCTTCCAAAACTTTGAGACATTCTGCCGAAGAACTTGCTCCATACGCTAAATTAACAGATCAATTCGAATTTAGAGCACAAATTGTTGAAAGCTTTTTAAGTGAGATTGGTGTTAAACCGTCTGAATTGTCTGCCATTGTAGGGCGTGGTGGGTTGTTGGACCCTATACCTGGCGGTACTTACAAAGTTACAGAAGACATGCTTGAAGTGCTCAGAGATGGCAAAAATGGTGAACATGCATCAAATCTGGGAGCGTTAATTGCTTACGAATTCACTAAGAAATATAATATTCCTTCGTTTATAGTCGATCCTGTTGTCGTTGACGAACTTGAACCACTTGCAAGATACACTGGTCACCCGATGTTCAAAAGGAAATCGATTTTCCATGCTCTGAACCAAAAAGCAACAGCAAGAAATGCCGCAGCGCAACTTGGAAAAAGGTACGAAGATGTCAATCTCATCGTTGTTCATATGGGCGGAGGTATCTCCATAGGTGCACACAGAAAAGGAAAAGTTGTTAATGTAAATAACGCACTCGATGGTGACGGTCCATTCACACCGGAAAGAAGTGGCACGTTACCACTGACACAACTCATCGACCTGTGTTTCAGTGGAAAGTACACGTTGGACCAAATGAAGAAGAAAATCAAAGGTTCCGGTGGAATGGTCGATTATCTTGACACAAACGATGGTTTAACTGTACAGAATATGATACGTGAAGGCAATAAAGAAGCTGAACTTGTTTACAAAGCAATGGCTTATCAAATTGCCAAATGGATAGGTAGAATGGCTACTGTTTTAAAAGGTGAAGTTGATGCTATAGTACTCACAGGAGGTCTTGCATACGATAAAGATTTCATGGTCAAATGGCTCACAGAATATGCAGGCTTCATAGCTCCCGTGCTTGTCTTCCCAGGTGGAGATGAAGAAAGAGCGCTTGCAATGGGAGCTTTGAGAGTACTCAGAGGGCAGGAAGAACCCAAGATATACTGGGAACATAAACTGAACAGTTGAAATTCATAACCAGATGAAAAGAGGTAATAGTTAGATGGCAAAGAATTACGCTTTCATTGGACTATTTGGTAGTGGTAAAACTGAAATTGCTATAAATTGGGCACTTAAACTCAAAGAAGAGCATGATAAAGTTGCAATAATCGATGGAGATATCATTTCACCTTATTTTAGAACAAGAGATGTGGCAGAACTACTTGAGAGCAAAGGTTTAGTAACAGTTTATCCAAAAGGTGCTTTAAGAAACGCGGATTTACCTATTATAACCGGTGGTGCTATAGGGTATTTATCAAATAAAGAATACAAGACAGTTATGGACGTAGGCGGAGAGGAAAATGGAGTGGTTGTTCTTGGTTACCTCAAGCCATATCTTGGTGATGCAGAAATAAGCATGGTGGTTAACATAGCAAGACCTTTCTCTTCGACAGTGGAAGCAATTATTAGAGCTTACGAACAACTCAGAAGAGTGGCAAGAATAAAAGTGGATTACCTTATAAACAACGCTAATTTATCTTACGAAACAAGTGTTGAATTGATAAGAAAAGGTGAAGAGATACTAAGCCAAGTTTCTGAGCAAATAGAAGTACCGGTAAAATTTACAGTTGTTCCGGAATTCATAACCGAAGATAATTTTAGATACCCTGTGTTTAAAATTAAAAGGTTCATGAAGATGGAAGAGTATTGAGAAAGTATTGATAAGGAGGAGATAAGATGCCAAAGGTAAAAGGAAAGATTGAAATCGATCAAGAAAGGTGCAAAGGTTGTGGATTGTGTATCAGTGTGTGTCCTGTGAAAGTTATTGAATTTTCCGATGGTTTCAACGCAAAAGGATACCATCCCGCCGAAGCGAAATACGTTGATAAATGTATTGCATGTGGTTTTTGTTACAATATGTGTCCAGATGTTTGTATAACTGTGTACAGAGATATAGAAAGTGCGTAATCTTAAGGGAGGGAAAATTAAATGGCTGAAAGAGTGCTCGTAAAAGGAACAGAAGCGATTGGTGAAGCAGCAATTAGAGCAGGTTGTAGACTATTTTTTGGTTATCCTATTACACCTCAAAATGAATTACCTGAATACATGTCGAAGAGAATGCCAGAAGTTAATGGAACATTCTTACAAACAGAAAGCGAAGTCGCCACTATCAACATGGTCTATGGTGCCGCATGTACTGGTACAAGAGTAATGACATCCACATCCTCTCCAGGCTTCAGCCTTATGCAAGAAGGAGTCTCTTACATGGCGTGTGCAGAATTACCTGCTGTGCTTGTTAACGTTGTACGTGGTGGACCTGGACTTGGTGATATTCAACCATCACAAGGTGATTATTGGCAAGCAACTAAAGGTGGTGGACATGGAGATTACAAACTCATAGTGCTTGCTCCATCAACTGTTCAAGAAGCTGTTGATTTAACAGTACTTGCATTCGATTTGGCAGATAAATACAGAAATCCTGTTCTTATCATTGCAGATGGTGTCATCGGTCAGATGATGGAACCAGTAACATTCCCAGAATTTCGTGATTTAAATACACTTCCCAAACACGAAGATTGGGCATTAACAGGTGCAAATGGTAGAGAGAAACATATCGTTGTTTCATTTGACATAGACCCATACGTACTTGAAAAGATGAATTTGAAGCTTGTCGAAAAGTACAAGGAAATTGAAAAGACTGAAAAACGTTGGGAAGAGTACAAATTAGATGATGCTGAGATAGTAATAACAGCATTCGGTACAGTTGCAAGAATAGCAAAGAGCGTCGTTGAACAAGCAAGAAAAGAAGGTATAAAGGTAGGACTATTCAGACCAATCACATTGTGGCCATTCCCATATGAAAGACTTGAAGAAATTGCAAAAGGTAAAAAATTAATATTTGACGTTGAAATGAATATGGGGCAGATGCTTGAAGATGTGAAAATGGCAGTTAAAGACCTTGCACCGATAGACTACTATGGCAGACTTGGTGGAGTTGTCCCAACACCGGAAGAAATCCTGAACGTTTTGAAATCGAAAATTGGGAGGTAATAGATATGGCATTCCAAGTTATTTTGAAAAAGCCTAAAAGTTTAACTCAAAGAGAATTTACCTATTGTCCAGGTTGTACACACGGGATAATCCATAGATTAGTTGCCGAAGTACTCGACGAACTTGGTATTAGAGAAAAAACTATAGCCGTTGCACCAATTGGATGCTCAGTCTTTGCTTATCACTTTTTCAATACAGATGCAACCGTTGCCGCACACGGTAGAGCACCCGCTGTAGCAACTGGTATGAAGAGAGCAAGACCAGATTTGTACGTATTCACATACCAAGGAGACGGAGACCTTGCCGCTATTGGAACTGCTGAAATTGTCCATGTGGCAAATAGAGGTGAAAAGATAACAACGATATTTGTGAATAACGCCATTTATGGTATGACCGGCGGACAGATGGCTCCTACAACATTGCTTGGTATGAAGACAACAACAACACCATATGGAAGAAGTGCCACAAACGATGGTTACCCAATCCACGTAGCAGAAATAATAAAAGAAGCAAAGGGAGTAGCATTTTTAGCAAGAACAAAAGTCAACACACCTCAAGACGTTCAAAAAACAAAAAAGGCGATTAAAAAAGCATTTCTTGCACAAGTTAAGGGAATTGGCTTTGGTATGGTTGAAGTACTCTCCACTTGTCCAACAAACTGGGGAATCGATCCAGTATCAGCTTTGAAATGGCTCGAAGAACATATGGTACCGGAATATCCACTTGGCACATTCATCGATAAAGTAGGTGATGAAAAATGACAACAAGGATGATATTCGCAGGATTCGGTGGTCAAGGTGTAATGCTGATGGGACAAATCATATCGCTTGCTGGAATGATCGAAGGAAAACATGTCACATGGATGCCATCGTATGGTCCTGAGATGAGGGGAGGTACAGCTAATTGTACCGTCGTGATAAGTGATGAAGAAGTGGCATCACCTGTTACAGATAAAGCAGAAGTCATCGTTGCAATGAACATCCCGTCCCTGTTAAAGTTCGAATCTTACGTAGTCGAAAATGGATATTTCTTGCTCAATCAATCTGTTATAGATAGAGATTCAACAAGGAAAGACATAAACGTTATAAAAGTACCATGTAACGAAATAGCAGACGAACTTGGTAATCTAAAAGTGTCAAACATGGTTATGCTTGGTGCCGTTATTGGTGCAACAGGCATAGTTAGTACAGAAAGCGCATTCAAAGCACTTGAGAAGAAATTAAGTGGTGGGAAAGCCGCTCTAATAGAGATAAACAAACAAGCAATCATGAAAGGATACGAATTAGCAAAGAAATAAGTCTTATATCGCTTAAAAAGGCGGATGAGATAAATTTTGGCATTATGTTGGGGAGCAATCCCCAACTTTTTT